>NZ_JASATQ010000062.1:0-29570 GCF_038440415.1 Sphingomonas sp. OTU376
CCCCGCCGCCCGCCCCCCCCCCCCCCGGGGGAGCCGCGTTGGCTTTGGCGTTTCTCGCCGCCACTCCCGCCACCGCGCAGGATTACCGCGCCCGCGTGCCGCAGGACGAAGTGATCTACTTCGTCCTCCCCGATCGCTTCGCCAATGGCGATCCGGCGAACGATCGCGGAGGGCTGAAGGGCGACCGCGGCACCACCGGCTTCGATCCCGCCGACGCGCGCTATTATCATGGCGGCGACCTCAAGGGGCTCGCGAGCAAGCTTCCCTATCTTCAGAAGCTGGGCATCACCGCGATCTGGGTCGCGCCGATCTTCGTCAACAAGCCCGTCCAGGGTGGTCCGGGCCAGCAAAGCGCGGGCTATCACGGCTATTGGATCACCGACTTCACCCATGTCGATCCGCATTTCGGCACCGATGCCGAGTTCAAGGCACTGATCGACGCTGCTCATGCGCGCGGCATGAAAGTCTATATGGACATCGTCGCCAACCATACGGCTGACGTGATCCAGTATCGCGAGTGCGTCGGCGCCAGTGCCTGCCCCTATCGCGGCAAGGCCGACTATCCCTATCAGCGCCGCGGCGGCGTTAACGGCGCGCCGATCAACCCGGGCTTCGTCGGCGATGCCGTCCAGACGGCGGAGAATTTCGCGAAGCTGACCGACCCCGGCTACGCCTATACGCCCTTCGTCCCCGAGGCGGAGAAGAACGCCAAGTTCCCCGCGTGGCTCAACGACCCGATCTACTATCACAATCGCGGTGACTCGACCTTCGCCGGCGAGAGCTCGACCATGGGCGATTTCGTCGGCCTCGACGACCTGATGACCGAGAACCCGCGGGTCGTCACGGGGATGATCGACATCTATGGCAGCTGGATCGACCGGTTCGGCGTCGACGGCTTCCGCATCGATACCGCCCGCCATGTGAACCCGGAATTCTGGCAGGCCTTCGTTCCCGCCATGCTCGACCGCGCGCATGCGAAGGGCATCCCCAATTTCCACATCTTCGGCGAGGTCGCCGATCCCGCCGCCCAGGCCGCGCACACGATCACCGCGAAATTCCCCTCGGTGCTCGATTTCGCTTTCCGTCAGGCGCTGCTCGACAGCGTCGCCGGGACCAAGGGCACCGATGTGTTCGAGAAGCTGTTCGACGGCGATGTGCTCTACGCCCAAGGCTTCGACACCGCGATCACGCTGCCGACCTTCAGCGGCAATCACGACAATGGCCGCTTCGCCTGGTTCGTCCGCAAGGCTTTCCCCCAGGCGAGCGAGGCCGAGGTGCTACAGCGTGTCCTGCTTTCCAACGCCCTGCTGCTTACCCTGCGCGGCGTGCCGACCATCTATGCCGGTGACGAGCAGGGCTTTGCCGGCGGCTCGAACGATGTCGATGCCCGCGAGGACCAGTTCGGCAGCAAGGTGGCGCAGTATAACGCCCGCAAGCTGGTCGGCAGCGATGCCAGCACGGCCACGCCGCGCTTCGACGAGGCCAATCCGATCTTCCGCGAGATCGCCAGCCTTGCCCGGCTGCGCATCGCCCATCCGGCGCTCACTCGCGGCCGCCAGCTATTGCGCGCCCGCGAGGACAAGCCCGGCCTGCTCGCCTTCTCGCGCTTCGATCCCGTAACCGGCGCCGAGCTGGTGCTTGCCTTCAACACATCGACTGCCGCGATCACGCGCCAGGTTGAGGTCGAGACCCGTTCCGCGCGCTTCCACCCGCTCGCGGGCTCTTGTGCCACCACGGCCAGTGCGCCCGGCTCCCTTTCCATTACCCTGCCGCCGCTTGGATATGCGGTGTGCGCGGCGGAGACCCAGAAGTGACCCAGCTTGCCGCGAAAGCGGAACTTCAACACGCCCAACCCTGGTGGAAGGGCGCCGTAGTCTACCAGATCTATCCGCGCAGCTTCTTCGATTCGAACGGCGACGGCATCGGCGACCTGCCCGGCATCACCGCGCGGCTGGAGCATATCGCCAGCCTCGGCGTCGACGCGATCTGGCTGTCGCCCTTCTTCAAGTCGCCCATGGCCGATTTCGGCTATGACGTGGCGGATTATCGCGACGTCGATCCGATCTTCGGCACGCTTGCCGATTTCGACGCGCTGATCGCCCGCGCCCATGCGCTTGGCCTGCGCGTGCTGATCGATCAGGTCTGGGCGCACACCTCGGACGAGCATGCCTGGTTCGTCGAGAGCCGGGCCAGCCGCGATAATCCCAAGGCCAATTGGTACGTCTGGCACGACGCCAGGCCCGACGGCTCGCCGCCCACCAACTGGCAGTCCGTATTCGGCGGCCCGGCCTGGACCTGGGACGCGCGCCGCGGCCAATATTACATGCACAATTTCCTGAAGGAGCAGCCGCAGCTCAACTGCCACCTGCCGGAGGTGCAGGACGAACTGCTCGCGATCACCCGCTTCTGGCTGGATCGCGGCGTGGACGGCTTCCGCATCGATGCGATCAACTTCTCGATGCACGACCCGGAATTCCGCGACAATCCGCCGGCCCCTGATTCGAACACGCCGCGCACCCGCCCGTTCGACTTCCAGCTCCACATCTACAACCAGAGCCACGCCGACATCCCGCCGTTCCTGGAGCGGTTGCGCGGGGTGTTCGACGAATATCCCGAGCGCTTCACCGTCGCCGAGGTGGGCGGGGCGGATGCCGACCGCGAGATGAAGCTGTTCACCGCGGGCAACAACCGGCTCAACACCGCCTATGGCTTCGACTTTCTCTACGCGTCGCAGCTGACCGCATCGGCGGTACGCGAAGCGCTGGAGAACTGGTCGGCGAATAGCAGCTGGCCGAGCTGGGCGTTCGAAAACCACGACGCACCCCGCGCCGTCTCGCGCTGGGCCGCGCCCGAGCACGCCGATGCGTTCGCCCGGATGAAGATGCTGCTGCTCGCCGCGCTGCGCGGCAACATCTTCCTTTATTATGGCGAGGAGCTGGGGCTCGACCAGGTCGAGATCGCGTTCGAGGATCTCCAGGATCCGGAGGCGATCGCCAACTGGCCGCGCACGCTCTCGCGCGACGGCGCACGTACCCCGATGCCGTGGGAGGGAGAAGCGCCGCAGCTCGGCTTCACCAGCGGCAGGCCCTGGCTGCCGGTCGGCCCCAACCATGCCAGGCTGGCGATCGACGTGCAGAACGCCGATGCCGGCTCGCTGCTTGCCTGGACCCGCAAGGTGCTCGCGCTCCGCAACGGCTCGCCCGCGCTCCGGACCGGCGGGATCGCTTTCCTCGATGCGCCGGGCGAACTGCTCGCCTTCGAACGCGAGGCGGAGGGCGAGCGCTTGCTCTGCATCTTCAACCTGGGCGATGCTGCGCAGCAATTCGTGCCCGGCGATGCGGCGCGCTGGCGCCCGCTGCTTTCGACCGGCAGCATCGCCGACTGGACCTTTGCCCCCTATTCCGGGTTGATCGCCCGCACCGAAGCTTGAGGAGTTCCCCCATGAAGTTCGCCCCCCTCGCGCTGGCGCTCGCCGCCTTCAGCTTCGCGCCGCCGGCCCTCGCCCAGGACGACCTGTCGCAGAAGACCGACGGCAATGTCGTTGCGCGCGCCGCCTCGCCTGACGGCAAGCTCACCGTGACGATCAGCCTCGATAACGAAGGTCGTGCGAGCTACGCGGTGCAGCGCGCCGGCAAGCCGCTGCTCACCGACAGCCGGCTCGGCTTCCTGTTCACCGATGCGCCCAAGCTCGACCGGGGCATGAGCGTCGTCGAAGTAAAGCGCGACAAGTCCGACACGACATGGACGCAGCCCTTCGGCGAATGGTCGAGCATTCGCGACAACCATACCGAGATGACGGTGCGCCTGCAGGAGAAGTCCGATCTCAAGCGCGAGATGGACGTCACCTTCCGCATCTTCGACGACGGCGTCGGCTTCCGCTACACGCTGCCCGCGCAAGCGAACCTCAAGCACGCCAATATCGCCGACGAGCTGACCGAGTTCGCCTTTGCCGGGCCGGGCACTGCCTGGTGGAAGCCGGCCTATCTGTGGAACCGCGAGGAATATCTCTACAACAAGACCCCGCTCGACTCAGTCGGCACCGCGCAGACGGTGATGACGGTCAAGCTCGCCGACGGCACGCATGTCGCGCTGCACGAGGCGGCGCTGGTCGACTATGCCGCGATGAACCTGCAGCGGGCCGAGGGGAACACCTTCAAGGCCTCGCTCACCCCCGGTGCCGGCGCGCCCAAGGTGTCGCGCGATGCCGGCTTCTCGACGCCGTGGCGCACGATCGCGATCGCCGATGACGCGGCCGGCCTCTATGCCGCCAGCCGGATGACGCTCAACCTCAACGAGCCGAACAAGCTTGGCGACGTTTCCTGGATCAAGCCGGGCAAGTTCGTCGGCGTGTGGTGGAACATGATCAAGGGCGAATGGACCTGGTCGCGCGGGCCCAAGCACGGCGCCACCACCGCGCATGTGAAGCAGTATATCGATTTCGCCGCCGCGAACGGCATCCCCGGCGTGCTCGTCGAGGGCTGGAATGTCGGCTGGGACGGCAACTGGTTCGGCAATGGCAAGGACATGAACTTCGACCAGCCGACCGAGGATTTCGATGCCGCCGAGCTGGCGCGCTATGCCAAGGCGAAGAACGTATACCTGATCGGCCATAACGAGACCGGCGGTTCGGCCAGCCATTATGACAGCCAGCTCGATCGCGCGTTCAAATATGCGCAGGACCACGGCATCCCGGTGGTCAAGACCGGCTATGTCACCGATGCCGGCCAGATCGAGCGCGTCGATCCGGACGGCTCGCAGCACCGTGAATGGCATGAGAGCCAGTGGATGGTGAACCACCATCTCCGTGTCGTGGAGACCGCCGCGAAGTACCACGTCTCGATCGACAGCCACGAGCCGGTCAAGGACACGGGCCTTCGCCGCACCTGGCCGAACTGGGTGGCGCGCGAGGGCGGCCGCGGCATGGAATACAACGCCTGGGAAGGCGGCAAGAACCCGCCCGAGCATGAGGCCAACATGGTCTTCACCCAGCTGCTCGGCGGCCCGATGGACTTCACTCCGGGCGTGCTCAGCCTGAGCGGTTCGAATGGTTCGGCGATCAAGTCGACGATCGCCAAGCAGCTCGGCCTGTACGTCGTGCTCTATTCACCGGTGGTGATGGCGGCGGACACGCCGGAGAACTATGCCAAGTACCCGCGCGAGATGAAGTTCATCCGCGACGTGCCGACCGACTGGAGCGACACCCGCGTGCTGAACGGCGAAGTCGGCGACTATGCCACGATCGTCCGCAAGGCCAGGGGCAGCGACGACTGGTATCTCGGCGCCGTGGGCGACGAGGAGGCGCGCAGCTCGACCGTGACGCTCGACTTCCTCGACGCGGGCAAGAGCTACACCGCCGAGATCTATCGCGACGGCCCCGGCGCGGATTACCGCACCGATGCCCGCCATTCGATCACGATCGAGACCAAGGTAGTGAAGAAGGGCGACACGCTGACCATCGCGCTGGCGCCGGGCGGCGGCGAGGCGATCCGCTTCGTCGCACCGGCCAAGAAGGCCCGCCGCCGGTGAGTTCGGCAGGGGGGCGGCCGCGCCAGGGATTTGCCGGGCTGTGGAACATCAGCTTCGGCTTCCTTGGCATCCAGATCGGCTTCGCGCTGCAGAACGCGAACATGAGCCGCGTCTTCCAGTCGCTGGGCGAGAGCATCGACAATCTCCCGTTGCTGTGGATCGCCGCCCCGCTGACCGGCCTGCTCGTCCAGCCGGTCATCGGCCATTATTCGGACCGGACCTGGGGCCGCTTCGGCCGAAGGCGTCCGTATTTCCTCGCCGGCGCGGTGCTGGCGACGCTGGCGCTGATCGGGATGCCCAATGCGCCGGTGCTGCTCGTCGCGGCATTGCTGCTCTGGGTGCTCGACGCCTCGCTCAACGTCTCGATGGAGCCCTTCCGCGCCTTTGTCGGCGACATGCTCGCCAAGGAGCAGCACAGCGCCGGCTATGCGATCCAGACCGCGTTCATCGGCGCGGGCGCGGTGATCGGATCGGCGACGCCCTGGCTGCTCGATCATTTCGGCGTATCGAATGTCGCGGCGAATGGCGGCCTGCCGGATACGGTGCGCTGGAGCTTCTATCTCGGCGGCGGCGCGCTGCTGCTCGCAGTGCTGTGGACGGTGCTGACCACGCGCGAATATTCGCCCGAGGAGATCGCTGCGTTCGACGGCCCGGTCGAGGCGCTGCCGCCGCCACCGCCCGCGACGATCGGCGCGGGCATTCCCTGGCTGGCCGTTGGCGTGGCGCTCGGCGCGCTCGTCTTTTTCGCGGGGTTGGAGAAGGAACTTTACCTCCTCGCCGGCCTGCTCGCCGCCTTCGGCCTTGCCCGGATGATCACTGCCGTGACCCGGGCCGGCATCCTCGGCGATCTGATGGGGGATTTTTCGGCGATGCCGCTGGTGATGAAGCGGCTCGCGCTCGTCCAGTTCTTCAGCTGGTCCGCGCTGTTCATCATGTGGATCTACACCACGCCGGTGGTGGCGCAGTATGTCTTCCACGCACCGGACACCTCCGGGGCTCTGTTCAACGAGGCGGGCAACTGGGTCGGTATCCTGTCCGCAGCCCAGAACGCCGTCGCCACGCTCGCCGCGCTGTTCCTGCTGCGCCCGCTCGCCGCGCGCTTCGGCAAGGCGCGGACCCATGCGATCGCGCTGCTATTGGGCGCGCTTGGCTATGCCGGTTTCCTGGTGATCCGCGATGCGCAGGCGCTGCTCTTCGCCGAGATCGGCATCGGCATCGCCTGGGCGTCGATCCTCGCCATGCCCTACGCGATCCTTGCCTCGGCGCTGCCCCAGGCCAAGCTCGGCGTGTACATGGGCCTGTTCAACGTCTTCATCGTGATCCCGCAGCTGCTCGTCGCGGCCCTGATCGGCATCGTGATGCGCCATTTCTTCCCCGGCGAGCCGATCTGGACGATGGCGATCGCGGCGGTGGTGATGGGGCTGGCGGCGCTCGCTACGCTGCGGGTTCGGGAGGCCTGACCCGGCCTCTCTTCCCATCGTCACCCTGAACTTGTTTCAGGGTCCAACGCGCCCCAAGCGATATCCCTCGCGGCGCGTTGGATGCTGAAACAAGTTCAGCATGACGCAGGATGCGCCTTCAATGCCCCTTTTGCGGATGGGTGAACTGGATCGCCACCGCGACCGCGGCAAACGCGCCGCCCAGCAGCGACACCGCCGTCCAGCCACCGATCGACCAGGCCCAGGTCGCCGCGCCCGATCCGGTCGCACCGCCGACGAACATCGCGCCCATGAAGATGGTGTTGAGCCGCGCTCGCGCCTCGGGCCGTAGCGCGAACACGACATGCTGGTGCGAGACGAGCGCGCCCTGCACGCCGAAATCGAGCAGGATCACGCCGATCACCATGCCGGCGATCGAGGCCCAGAGCCCGGTGAACGCCCAGCCGATCAGCACGCAGAGCGCGCCGAGCAGGATCACCGGCCGCGGCCCCTTCCGGTCGGCGATGCGCCCGGCGATCGGAGCGGCAAGCACGCCCACCGCGCCGATCACGCCGAACAGGCCCGCCACTTCCGAGCCCATCCCGAAGGCCGGCTCCTGCAGGCGCAGCGCCAGGATCGTCCAGAAACCGCTGAACGCCGCGAACAACAGGCCCTGGGTTATCGCGGCATGGCGCAGTGCGCCGAACTCGCGCCACAGCCCACCGAGCGAGCGGAGCAGCTGGGGGTAGCGCAGGTCCGAATCCGGTGCGCTGTGCGGCAATGCCAGCGCCATGACCCCGCCTGCTGCGAGCGCCAGCGGCACGCCCAGCCAGAACATCTCGCGCCAGCCGGCATGGGCGGCGACGAAGCCCGCCAGCGTCCGGCTGAGCAGGATGCCGCAGAGCAGTCCGGCCATGACGGTGCCCACCACGGCGCCGCGCTTCTCGGGCGGTGCCAGGTGCGCGGCGAGCGGCACCACCTGCTGCGCCACCGTGGCGGCAAAGCCTACCGCGACCGACGCTGCGATGATCATGGCAGCGCTCGGCGCGATGGCGGCCAGGGCCAGCGCGCCGGCCAGCACGACGAACTGGATCGCGATCAGCCGCTTGCGCTCGACGAGATCGCCCAGCGGCACCAGCAGGAACAGGCCCAGCGCATAGCCGATCTGCGTTGCCGTCGGCACCAGCACGGTCAGTGCGCCCGGCAGATCGCGCTGCATCACGCCCAGCATCGGCTGGCAATAATAGATATTGGCGACCGCGATGCCCGCCGCGGCGGCCATGGCGAAGATCAGCGGACGGCCGAGCGCGTCCGGTGCCGCTGGAGCGGCCTGGGGGGCGGTGCTGCTCATGATTGTCTCCGAAGGATCAGTAGAAGCGGGGAATCGGCCCCAGCTGGGGTGTATGGTCGGGCAGATCAACCTCGATCTCGTCGACATAGCACCAGCCCCAGCCTTCGGGCGGGTCATAGCCTTCGATGATCGGGTGGCGGGTGGCGTTGAAATGGGCGCGGGCGTGGCGATGCGGGCTCTGGTCGCAGCAGCCGACATGGCCGCAGGCCCGGCACAGGCGGAGGTGCACCCAGGGGCTGCCGATCTTCAGGCATTCCTCGCAGCCGCGCGCGCTGGGCGTGACTTCGTTCACGGTCATCACATGCCGGCATTCCATGGCTACGCCCTTTCCATTGTTCGGCTCCGCCTCGCATGGAACGGGGCGGGCGGCCAATCATACGAAGATGTTGCCCGGTGGTCGCCCTCTTCCGGGTAGGCCGGGGCCACACCTTGGTTTGGGTTGGCGCGGCGGGGCTCGACGACGATCTGCGCTCCCGTCTGGCGCATCCCCCGCGCCGCGCTCCAGGAGAAACCGATGACGCTCATCATGCCCGCCCAGCGCAAGCTCGGCACGCCCACCGACCTTGGCGAAAGCGCCACCCGCGATATTTCGGGCGGCCTCAAGGCGCTGCTCGCCGATGTGTTCGCGCTCTATCTCAAGACCAAGAACTTCCACTGGCACATGAGCGGCCCGAACTTTCGCGACTATCACCTGATGCTCGACGAGCAGGGCGACCAGATCTTCGCGATGACCGATGTGATCGCCGAGCGCGCCCGCAAGATCGGCGGCACCACGATCCGCTCGATCTCGGACATCGCCGGCAAGCAGCGCATCCTCGACAACAATGCCGACTATGTCGATCCGCAGGACATGCTCGCCGAGCTCCACGGTGACAACAAGCAGCTCGTCGCCGCGCTGCGCCGCGTGCACGAGCTGTGCGACGCCTATTCGGATGTCGCCACTGCCAGCCTGATCGAAGTGTGGATCGACGAAGGCGAGCGCCGTGCCTGGTTCCTCTACGAGGCCTGCCGCACGCCCGAGATGGTGTGATCCCCGCCGCCCGCGGTGGGCGGCAACCCGCAAGCCGGAATGGCCGCTGGAGACGGATTGCGCTCCGGCGGCCTTTGGTCCAGCATCGCTGGATGCGGGCAATTCTCTGCCTTGGGCTGATCGCGGCAAGCGTGCCGGCCGGACCCTCCCAGCCGGAGATGCGGGCCTATGGGCCATGGCATGTCGTGAGCATCTCCAGCCTATCCGGCGCGGGCAACGACGATGCTTCCGTGATCCTTGTCCAGGGCGACCAGCCCGATGTCATGCAGGTCAGCTGGGATCAGGGAGGCCCGGTCTGGGTCTCGATCGACATCGACAAATGCGCCGGCGAGGAGGATTTCGAGGCCTCCTATTCCGTTCCCGTCCAGGACTGGATGCGCCAGTCGCGCCGCGAGGTCCAAAGCCGCTTGCGGGCCGACATGGCCGGCTGGCTCCGGCAGGCGCGGGTGAAGTGCGGCAATGCCGCTTCGGTCAAGGCCTTCCGGCTGACGCGCCTCGGCGAGGCGGTTGCCGACTTTCACGATCGGCTGCGCTATTATGCGGGCGGCGAAACGGGCCGTTAAGCGCCGGAACCGCTCAGAGCGGCTTGCCGTCCTTGTCGAGTATCTCCATCCGATAGGAGCAGCCATAGAGCGTCTTGCCCGGATGGCTGGTCGCGTTGGAGATGCTGCGCGCCACGGTCATGCGGCTGCCGAACGACTCCGCGTCCGCCGCGGGCTCGGTCTTCTCCGAGACGATCTTCTCGCCCAGGAACTTGCGGAACTTCATCCCCGCCGCGACCTCGGCATAGCTCTTGCCGCTCGAGCGGGCGAGGTCGGCGATCATCGGATCGGGGTCCATCGCGTTGGGCACGCCCAGGCCGCGCGCGACTTCCGCCGGATCGGCGACGTCGAGGATCGCCAGCATCGCATTGGCGGAGAAGGCGATCCGGGTGGTGCGGTAGCTGCCGGCCACGGTGATCGGCTGCGGCAGTTCATATTCGCTGAGGAAGGGATTGGCGGAATCGATCTTCTTCCACCCGCGCGCCTGGCCCACGCCGTCCGCCTCGCTCACCGACAGGGCGAAGCCGGTATAGTCCGGCACCGACAGCCGGCACTCGATCGCATCGACTTCGCTGATCCGCGACGGGTCCGGCGCATCCTGGTGCGGCGAGGCGATCGGGGCGAGGGCGACAAGCGCGAGCAAGCGGTACATGGCAGCGGGCATAGCAGCGATCGCCGTGCCGGATAAGCAAAAGGGCCCGTCCCGCAGGACGAGCCCTTCCGCGTGTGGCCGGGAGCTCAGGCCTTCACGAATGCCAGCAGATCGGCGTTGATCACATCGCCGTGCGTGGTCAGCATGCCGTGCGGATAGCCTGCATAGATCTTGAGCTCTGCGTTCGGGATCAGCTTTGCCTGAAGCTCGGCCGCTTCCTTGTAGGGGACGACCTGGTCGTCATCGCCCTGCAGCACCAGCGTCGGCACAGTAATCGCCTTGAGGTCTTCGGTCTGGTCGGTCTCGGAGAAGGCCTTGATGCCGAGATAATGGGCCTGCGCGCTGCCCATCATGCCCTGGCGCCACCAGTTGCGGATCACGCCTTCCGAAACGGCCGCGCCCGGGCGGTTGAAGCCGTAGAAGGGACCGGAGGCGAAATCGAGGAAGAACTGGGCGCGGTTGGCGGCCAGACCCGCGCGGATCCCGTCAAACACTTCGATCGGCAGGCCGTTCGGATAGGCTTCGGTCTTGAGCATGATCGGCGGCACCGCGCTGACCAGCACGGCCTTGGCGACGCGGCCCTGGGGCTGGCCGTAGCGGGCGACATAGGCCGCGACTTCGCCGCCGCCGGTCGAGTGGCCGATATGCACGGCATTGCGCAGGTCGAGATGCTCGGCGACGGCCGACGCGTCGGCGGCATAATGTGCCATGTCATGGCCTTCGCTCACCTGGGCGGAGCGGCCATGGCCGCGGCGGTCATGCGCGACGACGCGGTAGCCATTGTTCAGGAAGAACAGCATCTGGCCGTCCCAGTCGTCCGACGACAGCGGCCAGCCATGGTGGAAGACGATCGGCTGGGCATCCTTGGGGCCCCAGTCCTTGTAGAAGATCTCGGTGCCGTCCTGCGTGGTGATCGTAGCCATGTCGAATACTCCAGCGTCTTGGTTGAGGGCGGCCGGAGCGGGGGAACCCCGGCTGCTGGGATCGATATCGGGCACCCGGTTTGTGACCGCCATCATACAGGAGTTTGGGGCGTGCGACCGGCGGATGCGAAAGCGCGCCGGAAGCCCATGGGCCGCCGGCGCGCCGCGCGTTCCGCCTGTGCGTCAGGTCACTGGCGCTGGCGGCAATTGTCCTCGCGGCCCGGCTTGCACGCCGGATAGGCCTTGAGTGGCGCCGGGGCCGGATAGGCCTGGCTGGGGGTGAGTGTCTGCGGCACGAACACCACCTGGGTGGTCGGGGTCACCGGGCCCGAAAAGGGCGAACTGGCCGGCTGGTAGCCGCCTGGGGTCTCCTCGGCGCGGAAGCCGCTGGCGTCGGTGAAGATGCGGGCATCCTGGGGGACGTCCTGCGCCTGGGCAATGCCGGTTCCGAAGGCGATCAGGGCGGCGGCGATCATCATCTTCTTCATGAGTCATCTCCTTGCGTCGGGGGGTAGTGGCAGGAGCGAAGATAAGGGGGCGGCAGCCTGGGGGTCAGAATACCAAGGTTTGCATAAACCTTGGTATCGCAAGGGCTTCCGGCGTGCATGCAGCGGTGGCGGCTCATACATGGGTAGGGGTGGGCGCAGCGGTCTGGTGCCCCAATTCCCCGGTTCCGGCCGCACGCGATGCGCGGCCCTTCGCAGGAGGAAGACATGGCCGCATCCCGGCACGTACGTTCGCTGCTCCACGCCGAGCCCGCCTATCAGGGCGAACTCGGCTCGGTACGCAGGATCACCGCGGACGAGTTTCCGATGCTCCGCCGCATGGCGATCAAGCGGCTGGTGCTCGCGCCCGGCGCGATCCGCGAGCCGCACTGGCACGCCAATGCCGATGAGCTGGCCTATTGCCTCTCGGGCGAGCTGCTCGTCTCGGTGCTCGACACCGCCGATGTTTTCGGCCGCTTCACCATCTCGGCCGGCGAGATGTTCCACATCGCCACCGGTTCGCTCCACACGATCGAGAGTGTCGGCGACAACGATGCCGAGCTGATCATCCTGTTCAGCAACGAGCGGCCCGAGGATTTCACCCTCCAGGCCGCGTTCGGCGCGATGAGCGACGCGGTGCTCGGCAACACCTTCACGCTGCCGGCCGGGGATTTCGCTCCAATCCGCCGCGATACGTCGATCGCGCGCTATCTCGTGAAGCGCAGCGGCCCGGCCGAAGTGCCGGCATCGGCTGCCTTCCCCGATCCGCACAAGTTCAGCATCGCCGGGCAGACCCCGCCGATTGACTTCCCCTATGGCACCGCCCAGCTCGCCCGCGCGCAGTTCTGGCCGGCGCTGCGGCACCTCTCGATGTACTCGATCGATGTCCGCGAGAACGGCATGCGCGAGCCGCACTGGCATCCCGACACGGCGGAGATGGGCTATGTCCACAAGGGCCGCGCCCGCATGTCGATCCTCGACCCGGACGGCAGCGTCGACACCTATCTGCTCGAGCCGGGCGACACCTATTTCATCCCGCGCTCCTATCCGCACCAGATCGAGGTGCTGAGCGACGAGGACATCCATTTCCTGGTGTTCTTCGACCAGCCGACGCCCGAGGATGTCGGCTATCGCGCGGCGACCACGTCCTTCTCGAAGGAAGTGCTGGCGGCGACCTTCGGCGTCGCGCCGGATGCGGTGCCACCGCTGCCGCTGACCCCGGTCGATCCGCTGATCGTGCCGCGGGTCAATGATCTCGATCCGGTCAAGTGAAGCTCGGGGCGGGGGCGTCCGCGCTCCCGCCCAAGTCGCAAGGAGTGACACCAGCCATTTCCGTCATCCCCGCGAAGGCGGGGATCCAGGGTAGCTCAGGATAGTCGAAGCAATCTGGCCTGCGCTTGATCGGACGCCGCCGCGATCCGCACGCTTCCAGCTTCTGGCTCTGGATCCCCGCCTTCGCGGGGATGATGGCCAGGGGATACTGGCTTCAGGCCGCGCCTTCGATCGCATCCAGCAGCAGGTCCGGATCGATCGGCTTGGTCAGGAACGCCTTCGCGCCGGCGCCGAGCGCCTGGGACTGCGAGGCGGGGGTGGGGAAGGCAGTCATCACGATCATCGCGCAGTCGCAGCCCAGCCGACCGATCTCGGCCTGCAGCTCGAGCCCGGTCATCCCCGGCATGTGCAGATCGGTCACGATCCAGTCGAAGCGCGCGGGATCGCCCGCGAGCAGCGCCTCGGCGCTGTCGAACAATTCGCTGGCAAGGCCTGCCGAGCGCAGCAGGCTGTTCAGGCTTCCCCTGATGCCGGGATCGTCATCGACGACCGCGACGAGCGGGGAGGGATGCAATTCGGTCACTCTGGTTACTCGGATAGCGATCTAGACTACCCATTTGGGCTAGTCGGCCTGCAGGCGCCATCATACTCAGATGTTAAACCGGTGCGCGCTCTCGTCGCGCACGCCGAGCTGCTCGGCCATGCGCACCAGGTCGGCGAGCGACTGGGCTTCCATCTTGCGCATCACATTGCCGCGGTGGATCTTCACGGTGATCTCCGAAAGCTCCATCTTCGCCGCGACCTGCTTGTTCATCAGGCCCGCGACGACCAGCCCCAGCACTTCGCGTTCGCGCGGCGTTAGCCGGGCATAGCATTCGTTGAGCCTGGCATCGCTCTCGGCGCCCGCCTGGCGTTCGCGGTCGCGCTCCAGCGCGGTGGCGACGGCGGCGAGCATCTGCTCGTCGCTGAACGGCTTGGGCAGGAAATCGATCGCGCCCATCTTCATGCCGCGGACCGTCATCGGGATGTCGCCATGCCCGGTGATCAGGATGACCGGGATGCCCATGCCCTGGGCCGCCAGCGTTTCCTGGAAATCGAGCCCGTTGATCCCCGGCAGGCGCACGTCGAGGACCAGGCAGGCCGGGCCCTTGGGCAGGCCGGCCTTCAGGAACGCATCGGGGCTGTCATGCAGCGCCACCGCCAGCCCGGCCGATCGGAACAGGCTGCCCAGCGACCCGCGGATCCCGTCATCGTCATCGACCACGCACACGCAACCAGGTCCCATGGCGCCTTCGAACATCTCACTCATGCCGCACTCTCCATCGCGCCCGCCACGGGCAGGCGGAAGCTGAACACCGCGCCTCCCTCAGGATGATTTTCCGCGCCAAGCGTACCGCCATGGCTCTCGATGATCGAGCGGCAGATCGACAGGCCCATTCCCATGCCTTCGGACTTGGTGGTGAAGAAGGGGCTGAACAGGCTCTCCGGCTCCACCGAGATGCCGCTGCCGCTGTCGCGGACATGCACGGCGACGCTGTCCGGCTCGGCCACCACCTCGACGCACATCACCCGGGCGCCCGGCGCCACCTGCGCCATTGCCTGCTCGGCGTTGAGCATCAGGTTCATCAGCACCTGCTGCATCTGCACCCGGTCGCCGACCAGCGGCGGCAGCCCGCCGGGCATCGTCACCTCGACGGTCACGTCGTGCGTGTTGAGGTCGCGGCGCAGCAGCTCGATCGTCTCGTCGACCAGCGAGCCCAGGTCGATCGCGTCCTGGCGCGGATCGGCACGCCGGGCGAGCGCGCGGATGCGGGCGATCACGTCCGCCGCGCGCGTCCCGTTCGAGACGACATGATCCAGGCAGTCCGCCACTTCGGCCGCATCCGGTGCCTCGCGCGCCAGCCAGCGCTTGCCCGACTTGGCATAGGTGATGAGGGCGGAGAGCGGCTGGTTCACTTCATGCGCGATCGACGCGGCGAGCTGGCCGAGCGTGGTGATCCGCGAGACGTGGGTGAGCTGCGCCTGTGCCTGGGCCAGGCGCACATTGGTCTGATTCCGCTCGGTCACGTCCAGGCCCATGATGAGCACCTGGCGCCATTCCTTCTGCTGGGGCGGGATGGTCACGCGCAGCAGCACGTCGACCGGTTCGCCCTTCGCATCGATGAAGCGCGTTTCTTCCTCGATCGTCGTCTCGCCGGCGATCATCGCCTGGAGGATACGACCCAGGGTCGCCTCCGCGGCGGGGGTGTGGAAGCGGACCAGCGTGCCACCAACCAGCTCCTCGCGCCGCTCCAGGCCGAACAGCGCGGCCGCGGCGTGGTTGGCGTCGCAGATCGTCGCGGTGCGCGCGGCGATATCGATCGCCTCGGCATCCGGCGCCTGCTTGCCGCGCAGCAGCCTGAACGCCTCGGACCAGTCGCCTTCCCAGATCGGAAAGCCGGCCGCGTTGAAGATCGCCCGGTAGCGCCGGTCGGCAATGCGGCGATGCTCGGCCGCGGCCATGTGGCGCACCGAAAGCAGCGTGGTCACTCCGATCGCGACCAGCGCGACCGACAGCCGCACCGCCGCCGATCCCAGCGCCTCATGGTCATGGCTGATGAAATAGCCCGCGATCGCCAGCAGCGCGCAGACGAAGCCTGCGGAAAGCGTCAGCCCGCGCGCATTGGCCCGCGTCGTCAGCAGCACGACGATCGTGTAGAGAACGGCCACCGCGCCCTGCAGCGGGCTCAGTACGTCGAGCGCGAAGATGCCCAGCGCCAGCGCGACCGTGGCCACGCCCTGCACCTGCGCCGCCAGCCTGCGCTTCTTCTCGGCTTCGTGCGCCATCTCACCCTCATGCAATGGTCCGTCGGAATCGGACCAATACAGCAGGCCTAGCGCATCACGAATGGGTCGCAACATGGGGTTCAGCGGCCACCCACAAAGAGTAGGAAGCGGGTACCCGGTTGAGCGTCGCGATAGCTGCCCTCGGCGCCCAGCCGCGCGGCCATCAGCTCGATCAGCCGGCTGCCGAAGCCGCTGCCCTGGATCACTTCGGCGACCCGGCCCCGGCCGCGATCGCAGACTTCGATCATGTAGCCGCCCAGCGGCAGGCTGCGCAGCATCACCCGCACATTGCCCGGCGCACCCGGGGCATAGGCATATTTGAAGGCGTTGGTGACCAGTTCGGAGACAATGATGCCGATCGCGGTCGCATCCTCCGAGCGGACCGAGACCGCCGCCGCATCGACCAGCACCGGCCGTCCGGTCGCGCCAGCCTGCAGATCGGCGGCCAGGCTCTCCAGATAGGCGCGCAGGTCTACGCTGGTGCTCTCATGCGCCTGGTAGAGCTGGCGGTGGACGCTGGCGACCGCCGCGATGCGCCGCTGAGTCACGTCGAGCGCGGCCTGTGCCACCGGATCGGCGATCCCGCGCGCCTCGACCGAGACCATTGCCGAGAGCAGCTGCAGGCTGTTGGCGATGCGGTGGTTCATCTCGTCGGCATCGCTTACCCGCGCGGCGGGCAGGATTTCGATCGTCGTGCCGGTATCGGCAACGGTGTTCGCCATGTCGAGCATCGGGGCCGTCCTTCCTCGGGAACTTCTGACGGCAGAAATCCCGCATCGGGCGGCCCGGGGGTATCATACGCTGGTTTAGGGTGAGGGTGGACAATGGTGTCGGGAGGGCGAACGGATATTCGCCCTCCCGATGGGGCAGATAGTTACGGCGCCGGCGCCCAGCCGACATTGCCGTTCCACTGGGCGAACACCTTGGCGCGGGTGTTGAGCCCCGTCAGGTTGGCGGTGCTGCTGCCATAGGTGGTGTTGCGCCCGGTCATCGACAGCGCCGTGCCGGTCGGCGTCAGCGAGCCGCTCTCACGCCAGCCCTCGGTTGCGCTCGGCAGCAGGTTCGGGATCGGGTTGATCCACCAGCCGGCCGCGGCGACATGGCTGTCCATCTTCACGCCGATGAACGCCAGGTTGTCGCAATATTGGGTGGCGTTGCTCGCCGATGCGCCCAGCACCTGCATCGTGGTGCAATAGCCGCCGGCCTGGTTCACGCCGCCCGAG
Source organism: Sphingomonas sp. OTU376 (assembly GCF_038440415.1). Taxonomy (NCBI): domain Bacteria; kingdom Pseudomonadati; phylum Pseudomonadota; class Alphaproteobacteria; order Sphingomonadales; family Sphingomonadaceae; genus Sphingomonas; species Sphingomonas sp. OTU376. The sequence goes on from NZ_JASATQ010000062.1 coordinate 17,249, forward strand.
CGCGCCAGATAGGTCGATCCGCTCGGCACGCCATTGGCATAGGTCAGCGATCCGCCCAGCACGACGAAGCCCGGATAGCCCTTGGCCGAGCGTGCCTGGAAGATGTAGCCGCCCGAGGTCGGCGCGGAGGGATCGACGACCGTCCGCAGTTCCGAATTCTCGATCGCCATCGCGAAGGGATAGCCCCAGATGAAGTCGACATCGCCGGCGATCAGGCTGTTGTAGATCCACACCCAGCCCTTCATCTGCAGCGTGTCCTGCGTGCCGATGAAGTTCATGTCGGTGCCGATGAAACGCGAGCCGTTGAGGTTGGCGGAATTGTAGTAGATCACCTCCGCCTGGCTGTTCTGGGTCGCATCCTTCACATGCGTGTTCTGCATCGTGAAGTTGCTGACCTTGATCTGGTCGCCGCCCTCGATCAGCAGCACCGCGCGGCCGCCGCCGAGCGTCAGCCGGTTGCCCAGTGCCGTGTTGCCGCCGATATTGGTCAGCGTGGTGTTCGGCGTCGCGCGGCTACCGCCCACGCCGGGGTTGAACGCTTCCCAATTGTTGTTCTGGACGACGGTGCCCGCGCGGCTCTCGCCGTTGATCGTCAAATTGTTGACGTTGCGGAGGAACAGCTGCTCGTCATAGGTGCCGTTCTTGATCGTGATCGTCTTGGCCGCGGTGTTGCCGGCGCCGCACGAGGCGCAGCCCACCGTCATCATGTAGTTGAGCGCGCCCTGTACCGAACGGAAATCGGCCGCGCCGTCATCGTCCACGGTCACCGCGGTGGTCGAGGTCGGTGCCGCCTTGGTCTTGAACGTCCAGCCGGTCGTGCCGCTGATGCCGGGGAAGCTGTTGAACCCGGCGATCGGGCCGTTGAACACCGACTGGTCGATCTGGACGTAATAGGACGTGTCATAGGCCAGCACATTGTCGTGCAGCTTGATCGTCGCGGTGTTCCCGCTGATCCGGATCGGGCGATAATAGGTGAAGCGATACTGGGTCAGGGTGGAAACGCCGTTGCCGATCTTGTCGATCTCGGTGTTGCCATTGCCCAGCGCGGTCTGCGTCTCGCCGCCGGCGACGGTGACACCGCCGGTGGTGTCGATCGTGTCGACCAGCGTGCCGTCACTCTTGTAGACGCGGATCTGGCCGCTGCCGGTCGCCACCGGCGGTCCGTTGAAGGTCAGCTTGAGCAGCGTGTCCTTATAGGCGGCGGTTTCGCCCGATGCGGGCAGCAATGCGGAAGTGATCGACACCCCCGGCGTCGGTGTCGAAGCTGGTGTCGGGGTGGGTGACACCACCGATCCGCTATCGTTGTTGTTGCATCCGGCAAGGATCATGACGAGCGCAAGGCTCGCCGACGCAGCGCGCAGCTTCATATTTGCCTCTCCCCTTTGGGTCGTCAGCTTTTTTAGCTGATCGACTAACCCAGTGTTCATCTTGATACCGGTGTCAGGGATAGTCAAGGCGAAGATTCGCGCTTGTAACTTGAATCAAGTAGCTGATTTTTATGGAAAGTATCGGTGCCAATATTCTGGCGCGCCTGTCTCTCGGCCGGGAATCGGCTGCGGCAACGCTATGCCACCGGTATCCAGAAAGGGTCGTTCAACGTAGCGCCCGGTGGCGCGGACCGTTTCCTTGTGTATTATCTTGCTAACACGCAATCGTTCATGCACAATCCGCCGCCACGGTGCCAGCCAGGCGCCGGAAGGGGGATCAGAGTGTCCACAAGCGAACTCAGCGGGATGCCCGCGCTGGAATTGCGCGCGCTCGGCAAGACCTATGGCCGCGGGGCCGGGGCCAAGCGCGCGGTCGATGATGTGTCGCTCACCGTGCGCGGTGGCGAAGTCTATGGCTTTCTCGGCCCCAACGGCGCCGGCAAGAGCACCACGATCCGCATGGCGCTGGGGCTGATCCGCCCGAGCGACGGCGAGGTCTCGCTGTTCGGTCGCCCGGTCTCGGACCGCACGGCGCTGCGCCGGGTCGGCTCGCTGGTCGACGGCGGCACCTTCTACCCCTTCCTCTCGGGCCGCGACAATCTGCGCGTGCTCGCGCGCACCCAGGGGCATGACGGCGCGCGCATCGACGCGGTGCTCGAGCGGGTCGAGCTCAGCCGCGACGCCAAGCGCAAGGTGAAGGGCTATTCCACCGGCATGAAGCAGCGCCTCGGCGTTGCCGCCGCGCTGCTCGACGATCCCGACCTGGTGATCCTCGACGAGCCGGCCAACGGCCTCGACGCCGCCGGCATCCAGGACATGCGCACCTTGCTGCGCGGCCTGGCGGCGGAGGGCAAGGCGGTGTTCCTCTCCAGCCATCTCCTCCACGAAGTCGAGCAGATCTGCGATCGGGTGGCGGTGGTCCAAAAGGGCAAGCTGCTGCGCGAGGCGACGATCCGCGAACTGCTCGACCAGGGCGAGGCGCTGCGTGTCGAGGCCGAGCCGCTCGACAAGGCCGCGGCCGCGCTCGAGGGTAGCTGGCCGTTCGAGATCGCCGATGGCGGGCTCACCGTCCAGGCCGGTCGCGCCGAGACGCCGGCGATCGTCCGCAAGCTGGTCGAGGCCGGCGCCGATGTGTTCCGCGTGGGGCCTGACGAGCAGAGCCTCGAGGAAATCTTCCTGACCATGACGAGGGATTCCGATGCTTGATGCCGTCCGCGCCGAGGCGCTGAAGCTCCGCCGCCATCGGGCCACCTGGATGATGGTCTGGCTCTATCCGATCGTCACCACGCTGCTCGTGATCGGCATCCTGATCTACGGTGCCTTCTCGGCCCATACGACCGGCGAGGAACGCTCCGCCGCCAAGTGGATCGCCGACAGCGCGCTGCTGTGGAAGGTGCCGGGCTCCGGCCCCGGCCGCTTCCTGATCGCCGGCTTCTCGGCGGTGGTGTTCGCCGGCGAATATGGCTGGAACACCTGGAAGCTGATCATCCCGGCGCGCGCGCGCTGGCAGCTGATCGCGGCGAAATGGGTGGTCGCCTTCGGTTTCGTGATGATCGCCTTCATCGCCGCAGACCTGATCCTGCTGTTCGGCGATTGGCTCGGCTCGTTCCAGGGCGACAGGATCCCGGCCGGGGTCACCCTGGGCGCCGTCGTCGAGGCGCATTGGCAGGCGGCGGGCAACGCGCTGGTGCCGATCCTCTTCACCATCGCCTTCGCCGCGCTGTTCGCGATCCTCACCCAGTCGATCCTCGCCACGGTGATCCTGTCGATCGCGATCGTGGTGATCGAGGGACTATTCCCCTTCATCGCGCTCTGGGCCCACCAGTATGCGGCGGGGCTCGTCACCGCGCTGGTCAAGTTCCTGCCCTTCTACCACATGACAAATCTCGCCAACTGGGCGAAGGGCACGGGGCTCACCCTGCCGCTCGGGCCGGGCGACGTGGTCGCGTTCAACTGGGGCGCTTCGCTCTGGATCATTACCGCCTGGATCCTCGCGGCGGGCGCGCTCACCCAGTTCCGCTTCCTGCGGCAGGACCTCAACTGACGCTAAGGCCGGCGGGACCCGTGCGTTCCCGCCGGCCCTTGGTTCAGTCGATCGTCACGCCGACCACGCGCCAGGCGCCGCCCTCGCGCTCGAGCGTGACCGTCTCCACCGCCTCGGCCTTGTTGGCGAAGCTGGTGCGGAACTTGACCACCTCATAGCCATGGGGCGGGGCGGGCAAATTCTCCTGGCCGATCAGGGTGCGCGAGGCGACGGCGCCGAGCGGCGTGCGCACCTTCTCCGACACCGTCCGCCATACCGCCGCGGTGTTCAGCTTACGGAACGCGGCGCCGGTCGCCTTGTAGCTTTCGTCCCAGCGGCCCTGGTCGCCCAGTACGAGGAACGCGCGCGCCGCATCGACCACTTCCGGGTTCGGCGCGACTTGCGAAGCCGCGGGCGTCGCGGTCGGGGCGGCGGGGAGCAGGGCCAGCGCCAGCAGGCCAAGGGCAAAGGTCATGAGAAACACTCCAGGGATGATCCAGGGCCGGCGATGTGCCTGCCCGGCGCCGTCGACCGGCGTGGCTCCCTGATCGATCCCGGCGCGCGCCGGGTCTTCCCCGATTCCCGTGTCCCCGAACAATTCGGGTCCGCCCTCGGCTGCCAGCAACAGCCGCGCCGCCTCTCGGCTGCTCGACACCGCCATCTTGCGCCGCGCATCGCGCAGCCGCTCGTTGATCGTGTGGACGGAGAGGCCCAGGCTGCGCGCGATCGACTTGGCGTCATGCCCGCGGACGATCAGGCGCAGGGTCTGCTTTTCCTTCTCGGTCAGCGCCCAGCCCGCTTCTGTCACCCGCATGTCCATAGCTGCCAGGGCCTAGGTCAGCGATATCGTCGCAGCCACCCCAAAAAATTCGTACTCCCGGCCGATAGCCCGCGGGCTTGGTCGCATGGCTTCGGTTCCCGGTCGCAAAGCGGTCGCGGGCGCGCGCCTGCTTTCGAGAAATTTGTGGCTCTGGCGGCGCTTAGGCGTCAACAAGCGGGAGGAGAGGTGTATATGCGTGACAAGCGCACAGGTCCTCGCGTGCCTATCGGTGGAGCTTCGTCATGAGCCACAACAATCTTCCGTCCGCTCCGCGCTTTCCGATCCGCTTTTCGCGCCGTCGCGCGCTGGCGATGCTGTCGTCCACCGCGGTGGTCGCAGCCTGCAGCAGCGGCGGTGGCGGCGGTTCACCCGCCCCGTCGCCCACGCCGACTCCGACGCCCACCGCCACGCCCACCCCGGTCTCCGGCCCCGCCTGGTTCGGCTATGGCCGCAATGCCCAGCACACCGCCGTGAGCGCGATCGCCACCCAGGATCTCGGCCGCATAGCCTGGACCACTCCGATGGACCTGGCGCCGCAATATACCGCCTCGGGCGCGCTGCTCACCCATTATGGCTCGCCGGTCGTCACCACCAACAACACGATCGTCCTCCCGGTGAAGACCGCCGCCACCGGCAGCTACCGGATCGAGGGCCGGTCCGGCGCGACCGGGACGCTCCTCTGGTCGGCGACCACCGACTATGTCACGCCGCCGCGCAACTGGCTGCCGCCCTATAATCTGCTCCTCACCGCGCAGGGCCGCCTCTATGCGCCGGGCGCCGGCGGCAAGCTGCTGATGCGCGCCGATGCGGACGCCACCACCGGCACGCTCGCGACGCAGATCTTCTATGGCGCGGCCGCCTATAACGCCAATCCGGCTGCCTATGACGGCACGGTCTTCATCAACACTCCGATCACCGCCGATGCGCTGGGCAACCTGTTCTTCGGCTTCGTCGTCACCGGCGCGAACCCGGCCGGGCTGGTCAGCGGCGTCGCTCGAGTCGCGGCCGACGGCACCGGCAGCTGGGTCGGCGTCGCCACGGCGGCGGGCGACACGTCGATCGTCAAGCCCGCGATGAACTGCGCGCCGGCACTCTCGAACGATGGCGCCACCGTCTATATCGCGGTCAACCGAGGATCGACCACCGCGACCCAGACCGGCTTCCTGCTCGCGCTCGACAGCACCACGCTCGCCACCCGGGGCAAGGCCGCGCTGATCGATCCCAGCGCGCTCACGCCCGCGCGGATCAGCGATGACGGCACCGCTTCGCCCGTGGTCGGGCCGGACGGCCGGGTGTTCTACGGCGTGCTCGAGGCCCAGTTCGGCACGCACAATGCGCGCGGCTGGCTGCTCCAGTTCGACGCCTTGCTCAATCCGGTGGGCGTGCCGGGCAGTTTCGGCTGGGACGTGTCGCCCAGCGTGATTCCGGCGACGATGGTGCCGTCCTACACCGGGGTCTCCACCTATCTGCTCGTCCAGAAGTACAACAACTATGCCGGGGTAGGGACCGGCGACGGGCTCAACCGGATCGCCGTGCTCGATCCCAGGACAAGCCAGGCCGATACGATCCTGCCCGCGATCCAGGTGATGCGCGAGGTGATCACCATCGTCGGCCCGACGCGGGACGGCACCACGGCCAATTCGCGGCGCGAATGGTGCATCAACACGATGCTCGCCGATCCGCTGCGCGGCTCGATCCTCGCCAATAACGAGGACGGCATCCTCTATCGCTGGGACCTGGCGACCAACACGCTGTCGCAGAACATCCGCCTCAATACCGGGCTCGGTCAGGCCTATACGCCGACCCTGGCGGGCGCGGACGGCGCAGTCTACGCGATCAGCAACGCCACGCTATACGCGATCCGCGCCTAGGGCCGGATTTCCCGCTTCGAAGGGGATTGCTGCATCGCCCCACCTTCTTGTCCCCCGGCGAAGGCCGGGGCCCAGTTTCGGCGCAGCTGGTTGGGGTGGTCTAACCTCTCGGGCGACATTGCAACTGGGCCCCGGCCTTCGCCGGGGATCAGGGGGAAGGCGGCTATGCCCAGCGTTCCGCCCTCACCGCCGGAACGGATCGCTGAACTTCGGATCGGTCGTCAGCTTCGGGTCGCTCAGCGTCATCAGGAAGGCGACCAGCGCCGCGCGGTCCTGCGCGCTCAGGTTCAGCCGTTGCGGTGTCTTGCCCCGGCGCAGGCGAGGGTCGAGCGCGGGCCCGTCCTGTATGCCATGGTCGTAGAAGTCGATCACCTCCGCCAGCGTGGCGAAGCGGCCGTCATGCATATAGGGGCCGGCCAGGGCGACATTGCGCAGCGACGGCGCCTTGAACAGCCGCGTCTCGCCGGCGTCGAGCCCGTTGCTGTGCGCGTCCGCCGACAGCGCGAAGGTCGGCGGCAGATGGCAGGCGGAACAACCCGCGCCGCCCCGGCTCGCATCGGCCATGAACAGATGCCGCCCGCGATTCTCCTGTGGCGTGAAGCCCGGCAGGTCGACATCGAGCGCGCGATCGGGCGCAGCGGCCGAGAAGACCCGGGCATAGCCCGTGTCCCACCGGCTGCTGCTCGCGATCATCGCGCGGGTGAACCGGGCGAGCGCCAGCTGGATTCGCGCCTCGCTGATTGCGGGATCGCCGAACGCCCAGGCGAACAGCCCGGGATAATAGCCGATCCCGGCCATCTTCCGGGTCAGTGCGCCGAAGCCGCCCATATTCTCGCCCCAGCCCATCTCGACCAGGCTGTGGAACGGGTGGCTGGCCTGTGCCTCCACGCTTGCCGCGCGACGGTCCCAGAAGGTGGTGCCGGGCTGCCAGTAGCGCAGATTGCCCAGCCGCATCGCGTGGAAATCGGTGGTGCCGGCGGTGCTGATCCCGTTGCTGAACCGCATCGCGTCGGTGAAGCCGATCGCCTGCTGGTGGCAGGAAGCGCAGGAAGCGCGGTCGTTGGTACTCAGCCGCAGGTCGTAGAACAGCACCCGGCCCAGCGTCGCCACCCGGTCGTCGTTCGCGTTGGCAGCCGGGCTGTTGTCCAGTGATCGCACCGTGCCATCGAAATAGGCGGGCAGCTTCGGCCTGGAGTAATTGGCGACCCTGGAGAAATCGATGGTGGTCCGCTCGGCAACGGCTTTCGGCGTGATGGCGCCCGGCGCCTTGCCGAGCCCCCCGCACGCCGCCAATGCCAGCGTCAACGCGCTCGCAACCAGTCCCGCAGTTCCCCAGCGCATCGCACCTCCTTCGCCCGACGCGACATCGTATCGCGCTTTTCCGAAGGGGGCGACGGCTTTCCCCGTCCGGGGAGCGTGTCGCTCACCGCACCGCCGCCGCGACCGGCGCCTTGCCCGTGGCGGCGGCCACTTCGCGCTCGGCCTGGGTGAAGCCATAGGCGGGAACGATCTCGCCGGTCCGGTCGGTCACCTCGGCCCAGCCGGCCGCCACCTGCTCGCCGGCATCGGCGGCGCGGCCCACCTGGATGCCGTCGGTCAGCGTTACATGCGCGGCGGCGAAATGCCCGGCGCCGGCGCACAGGATCGCGCGGGTGGGGGCGCCTTCGCGGACCAGCGCGAGCAGGCCGGGGCTGACCAGATCGGGCGCCAGCATCTCGAGGCTCTCCGCCGAGAGCACGCCCTCGGTCATGCCCGTCGCTGCGGTGGGGGCCAGGCTGTTGACCCGGATGCCGTATTTCTCGCCTTCGATCGCCAGCGTCTGCATCAGGCCCACAAGCGCGAGCTTGGCGGCGCCGTAATTCGCCTGGCCGAAATTGCCGTACAGGCCGGAGGAGGAAGTGGTCATCACGATCCGCCCGTAGTTCTGCGCGCGCATCGTTTCCCAAACTGCCTTGCAGCAGATCGCCGCGCCGATCAGGTGGACGTCGACCACCAGGCGGAAATCGTCGATGCTCATCTTGGCGAAGCTCTTGTCGCGCAGGATGCCGGCATTGTTGACCAGGATGTCGATCCTGCCGAACCGCTCGACGGTCTCGGCGACCATCGTCGCGACGCGCAGCTCGTCGGTCACCGATGCTGCGAAGGCGATTGCCTCGCCCCCGGCCGTGCGGATCTCGGCGGCAACGGCGTCGGCGGCCGGCTGGGACAGGTCGTTGACGACGATCCTCGCGCCCCGGCTCGCCAGGTACAGCGCATGCGCGCGCCCCAGTCCGCCGCCCGAACCCGTCACAATTGCTACACGACCCGCCAGCGACATCCCGCTCTCCGTTCTGATTTTGACGGAGGGCTTCGTAGCGTCGCAATCATTCACTCGCAAGAGAGCGAATTGTTCGGACTATTTCCCGCGCTTGCAGATCTCGAGGAAGCCGGCGGCCATGAACGATGCCATCCGCTCCTTCACCGCGGCGAAGTCGTCCGAATGGCACAGGCCGTGGGAGAGCTTGTCGATGCGCCCGGTGCGGGCGAGAGTGAGCATCAGCGCGCCGGTGACGAAGTGATAGCCCCAGAAGATGTCCTCCTCGGCGCAGTCGGGCAGGGCCTGTTTGAGCAGCCCGATCAGGCGCAGCACCACCGGGTCGAAATGCGCGTCCATCAGGTCGGCGCCCCAGGCCGGGGTGTTGGCCACCTGCGCGCCGAGCTTGGCGTAGTTCTTCCAGCCCTCGCCGCCCTCGATATAGGTGTCGAGATCGGTATCGAGGAACGCCCGCAGCGCACCCTCGACGGTCGGCTTGCCCTTCACCTCGGCCTCATAGGCATCGAGTGCCTGCATCCGCCGCTCGCTGGTCACCACCGCGCGCCGGGCGAAGACGGCATCGAACAGCGCCTTCTTGTCGTCGAAATAGTAATTGAGCAGCGTGTGGTGGACGCCGACCTTCTTGGCGACGTCCTTCAGCGTGACGCCATAGAGCCCGTGCTGCGAGAACAGCTCCTCGGCAGCGTCGTAGATCTGCTCCATCGTCTCGGCGCGCTGCTCGGCCTTGCGCGAGCGGCGAACGGGCTTGGCTGTCTCGGTCACCTCCCGTCCATCCGGTCTGGCGCGGCCATCGTCAAGCCCATGCGCAGATATTCACACGCGTGATAGTGTGTGTTGACAGCGCCGCGGCCTTGCCCGCATGATGCGGGAAAGGCGGAGAAAACCGCCACGGGAGAGAGACGCGTGGAAACTCAGGCAGGTGGCAGCCGCCGCTGGATCGTGCTCGTCACGCTCACTTTCGTCTATGTCCTCAATTTCCTCGACCGCCAGCTGCTCGGCATCCTCGCCAAGCCGATCCAGGACTCGCTCCACTTGAGCGACCGCCAGCTCGGGCTGATCGGCGGGCTCTATTTCGCGATGTTCTACTGCTTCATCGCGATCCCCGTCGGCTGGCTCGCCGACCGCACCAGCCGCGTAACCATCCTTTCGCTCGCCTGCGCGATCTGGAGCGGCGCGACGATCGCCTGCGGGCTCGCCACCAGCTACACCCAGCTTGTCATCGCCCGGATGACCGTCGGCTTCGGCGAGGCGGGCGGGGTGCCCCCGTCCTACGCGATCATCACCGACACCTTCCGGCCCGGCGAGCGCGGCACCGCCTTCGGCATCTTCAACCTGGGGCCGCCGATCGGCGCGGCGCTCGGCATCGCGTTCGGCGCCTCGATCGCGGCTTTGCTCGACTGGCGGATCGCCTTCATCGCGATCGGCGCGGTCGGCGTGGTCACCGCGATCCTCGTGCCGCTTATCGTCCGAGAGCCGCGCCGCGGCGCCACCGACGTCAATCCCGTCGCCACGCCCACTGCCGCCAAGGCGCCCTTCTGGGGCACCTGCGCCATGTTCTTCACCCACCCGGTGCTCATGCTCGCCGCGCTCGGCAGCGGCGCCACCCAGTTCGTCACCTATGGCCTCGGCCAATTCGCGGTGCTGTTCCTGATCCGCGAAAAGGGCATGACCCTGCCCGAGATCGCGATCTGGTACGCGCTGGTCGTCGGTATCGGCATGAGCGCCGCGATGCTGATCTCGGGCCGCATCATCGACCGGCTGAGCCGCCGCGGCCGCACCGTCTATGCGCTCGGCCCGGCGATATCGCTCGCCATCGCCATGCCCTTCTACGTGGCGTTCGTCTGGGCCCCCGCCTGGCCGCTCGCGCTGCTGCTGCTCACTGTCGTCAACTGCTTCAACTATTTCTACCTCTCCGCCTCGGTCGCGCTCGTCCAGGAGGAGGTCCGCCCCGACCAGCGCGTGCTCTCGGGCGCCTTGCTGCTGCTGGTGATGAACTTCATCGGCCTCGGCCTCGGCCCGACCTGGGTCGGCGCCGCCAGCGACTGGTTCAAGGCGCATGGCTGGGAGCACGGCCTCCAGCTTGCCCTCTACACCCTCTCGCCCTTCTACCTGATCGCGATCGCGCTCTTCCTCACGCTCGCCCGCGTTCTCCGCGCCGAGCAAGCCGCAAAGGTGCCCGCATGAAGCCGTTCCGCCACGCCGCCATAGCCGCCGCCTTGCTGCTCTCCGGCACCGCGCTCGCCCAGGAGCCGGTCGTCAACGCGCCCTCGGGTTCGGTGAGCGGCACGCTCGAAGGCCAGATCCGCGCGTTCAAGGGCATTCCCTATGCCGTGCCCCCGGTCGGCGGCATGCGCTGGCGCCCGCCCGCGCCGATGCAGCCCTGGGCCGGCACCCGCGCCGCAAAGGATTTCGGCCCCGCCTGCGTCCAGCCCCAGGCCAAGGCACCGACCAACGTCTATGCCCCCGCCACGCCGCTGCCGGTCAGCGAGGATTGCCTGACGCTCAACATCTGGGCGCCGGCGAACGCAAAGAAGGCCCCGGTCTTCTTCTGGATCCATGGCGGCGCGCTCTCGGGCGGGTCGAGCCGCGAGCCGATGTATGACGGCCGCAAGCTCGCCGAGCAGGGTGTCATCGTCGTCTCGATCAACTACCGTCTCGGCGTGCTCGGCTGGCTCGCCCATCCGGCGCTCTCGGCCGAATCCCCGCAAAAGGTCTCGGGCAATTACGGCCTGCTCGATCAGATGGCCGCGCTCGCCTGGGTGAAGCACAATATCGCGGCCTTTGGCGGCGATCCCGCCAGGGTGACGATCGCGGGCGAATCCGCCGGCGGCCTTAGCGTGATGTTCCTGATGGAATCGCCGCTCGCCCGCGGCACCTTCTCCCAGGCGATCGCCCAGAGCGCGTACATGGTCGCGATGCCCAGCCTCAGGAAGGAGGCGTATGGCGCGCCCTCGGCCGAGGCGGTCGGCACGATGCTCTCGGCCGGGCTCCAGGCCCCGAACCTCACCGCGCTGCGCGGCATGGACGCCCAGACGCTCACCGACGGCGCGGCGAAGCTCGGCTTCTTCCCGTTCGGCGTGGTCGACGGGCTCGTCCTGCCGAGCCAGATGGTCGAGGCGTTCGACCAGGGCAAGCAGGCCCCGGTGCCGATCCTCACCGGCTTCAACCAGGGCGAGATCCGCTCGCTCCGCATGCTCGCCCCCAAGGCGCCGGCCACCGCCGAGGAGTATGAGAAGGCCATCCGCGAAAAGTACGGCGAATTCGCCGACGCCTTCCTCAAGCTCTATCCGGCCGCGACCTACAAGGAGAGCATCCTCGCGACCACCCGCGACGCGCTCTACGGCTGGACCAGCGAGCGCCTCGCCCGCAAGCAGGCCGCGCTCGGCAAGCCGGCGTATGTCTATCTCTGGGATCACGGCTATCCGGCGATGGACGACAAGGACCTCCACGCCTTCCACGCCAGCGAGCTGCCCTATGTCTTCGGCAACCTGACCTCGCTGCCCCCGCTCTGGCCGACGATCCCCGCGAGCGACCGGCCCTTGTCCGACGCGATGCTCGGCTATTGGGCCAGCTTCGTGAAGACCGGCACCCCGGGTACCGCCTGGCCGGCGTTCGGCAAGGACCGCGCCTATCTCCACATTACCAACACGCCCAAGGCGGAGGCGGACCTGATGCCGGGCATGTACGACCAGTACGAAGCCGTGGTCTGCCGCCGCCGCGCCGCCGGGGTCGCGTGGAACTGGAACGCCGGCCTGGCCTCGCCCAAGCTGCCTGCGAAGGCAAAGGGCTGTCAGTAAAATTCCCCTCCCTGCAAGGGAGGGGCTAGGGGTGGGTTAGAAAAGGCCGGGCGCGGTGGCCGGCGGTTTC
>NZ_JASATQ010000063.1:0-29521 GCF_038440415.1 Sphingomonas sp. OTU376
AGCCGTAGACCGCGGCCCTCCCCGTCATCCCGGCGAAAGCGGGGATCTCAGGCGAAGGCGCGGGGAAAGAGCCGCACGAGATCCCGGCGTTCGCCGGGATGACGGTTACGCAGCGACCCTCTCGCCCGCCCCGACAAACACCCCGATCACCCCCATCGCTCGCTCAACGTACAATTCCTTCTCCCCCACCGGCGCGACGTAATGGATCGCCGCCTCGGCATCGGCGAGCGAAGAACCCCGCGCGATCATCCAGCTCGCCAGATATTGCGAGGCCAGGCAGCCGCCAGCGGTCGCGACATTGCCATGCGCCACGAACGGCGCGTCGATCACCTCGACGCCCGCCTCGATCACCCAGGGCTTGGTGGTAAGGTCGGTGCAGGCCGGCAGCGAACCGATCAGCCCGAGCTTCGCGAGCAGCAGCGTGCCCGAGCATTGCGCCCCGATCAGCTGGCGCGCCGGATCAAGCCGGATCCGCGCAAGCATCTCCGCATCCGCCGCGATCTCGCGCGTGCGAAAGCCGCTGCCGATCAGCACCGCATCTGCCTCGGCGGCGAACTCCAACGGCTTCTGCGCGGTGACCGTAACGCCATTCATCGAGGTGACCTGCCCAGTCGGGCAGGTGATGTGGGCCATCCAGCCCTTGGCCTTCATCCGGTTAAGGATCGCCGCCGCGACGAAGCTGTCGAGCTCGTTGAACCCGTCGAATGTCAGCACTGCGATCTGCACCTGAAGACTCCCGTAAACCTGTGCTCCTGTCCTATCAGGCGGCATACGGTGCAACCATGCATTAATCGCCTCGGCCTAGGCAGCCTGTTATGGCTATTCCTATAAAAACCGCCGCACTGCTCACGGGATCGCTTTTCGCTGCCGGCTGCGCCTCCGGACAAGCCGACGGCCTCAACCCGAAGAACAAGCTCCACTGCGCGGTCGTGCTGGGCGTCGCCGGCCAGAATGCCGAGCGCACCAATGCCCCCGCAGAGGCGCGGCGCGCGTTCTTCGTCGGCAATTCCTGGTACACGCAGCGCCTGCCCGAGCGCACGCTGGAAACTTCCGAGGCGAAACAGGCACTGGCACTGGCCCGCCAGGATCTCGCCGCCCTCGAGCCGATCGCCAAAGCCTGTATCGACCGCGCCACGCGCGAAGCGGGCTTCAAGGGCTTCCGCCGCCGGATCGGCGCGATGTACGACGAGGCCGACGCCGCGCGGCGGTGATGGGGCTAGGCCAAATACCCTTCGCCCCAGCATTTCTTCTCCGTGAACCCCGCCCTTGTTCGTCATCCCCGCGAAGGCGGGGATCCATTCTGGCTGACTGAAGAGAGTCTCATTACCCTCGGCGGCAACGGATCCCCCCCTTCGCGGGGATGACGGACGGAACCTACTTCTTCCGCCGCGCCGGCTTCGCCAGATTCGCCGCCACCGCCTCGCGGATCAGCGCCGTCAGCGCCGCTTCGTCGATCGTTTCGCCTTCATGGATGTCGATCGCACGGCGCACATTCCCGTCCAGGCTCGAATTGAACAGACCCGTAGGGTCTTCCAGCGAAGCGCCCTTGGCGAAGGTGAGCTTCACCGCTGCCTTGTAGGTCTCGCCGGTGCAGATAATCCCGGCATGCTCCCACACCGGAACGCCGCGCCACTTCCACGTCTCCTCCACCTCCGGATCGGCCGCGTGGATGATCGCGCGCACCTTCGCCAGCGTCGCGCCGCGCCAGTCGTCCAGCGCCGCGATGCGGGCGTCGATCTGCTCGACGGCGGTCTTGTCCTCGCTCATGCGTTCCTCGCGAAATAGGGCTTGGCGAACATGTAGAGCCCCGTCGGCAACAGCACCAGCAGCGGCGCCACCGCGAGCAGCCCCAGCCACTGCGCGTTGCTCTGCAGGATCACCGCGATGATGTTCACGACCGCGGCGATGCTGAAAATGAACCCGCTCCAGCGGTGGACCTGGCGTAGCATGGCATATCCTCCCTCGAATACATAACCTTCTGGCTATGCATTTCTCATAACCATCGAGTTATGCGTCCGTCAAGCCCAACGAAAAAGGCCGGGACGTCGCCGCCCCGGCCTTTCCTGTTTCCCGATGGGAGTGGGAAATTCGTTAGCGTGAGGCGAGGCGCGTGCCCGGCTTCACCCAGGCGGCAGTCGCATCGCCCGCGCCCGCGCGGACGAAGCAGGTCTGGCCGCTCGACTTGATCTGCTGGCACAGCGCGTTGGCGCCGCTGCGGTCATAGCCGCCCACCGACAGGCGATAGAAATTGCCCGCCTTGGTCGAGACCTTGGCGCCGTAGGGCGTCTGGCCCACAAGGCCCGGAACGCGATCGTCCATGCGGTTCCACGCATCGCGCGCCACCGCCGGGCTCACATAGGCGCCGAGCTGGACATAGAAATTGCCGCGCGCCGGCTTGGCGGTTGCCGCGCTCTTCTCGATCAGGCGCGGCGCCTTGGCGGCAACGGCGACGCTGGGCGCCGAGGCGCGCACCGCGGCGACGGGAACCGACTGCACCACTTCCGCGCGCGGGCCGAACACGACGCCGGCATTGGTGCCGGCCACCGGATTGGCCTCGGTCACCGCCACGGCCGGGGCCGCTGCTGCAACCGCGGTCGAGACGCCGGCCTCGGCGGCAACCGCCTCGGCATTGGCGGGCACGCCCGGCATATAGGTATCGACCGCTTCAGGCACCGGCGCGGTCTGCACCGGCTGCACCGTCGCGGCGGCGAGCATCACATTCTGCTGCGCCAGCGCCAGGCGCACCGGCTGGCCGAGGTCCTGCACCGGCGTGACGTTGAGCAGCGCGGCGACCTGGTCATAGGCGTTGGTCGGGCGGGCGAAGTTCACCCACTGCATCATCCGCGCGTTGAGCTGGTCCGGCGCGACGTCGACCGACGCGACCTGCTTGGCCTCGGCCCAGCGGCCCGAAAGCGCGAGGGCGAGCGCCAGGTTCTGGCGGGTCTTGGCGGTGGCATCCTCGGCGCGAGCGGCCGGGCCCAGGATCTCGACGGCCTTCACCGGATCGCCGGCCAGCGCATAGGCCAGGCCGCGATCGGCGGCGGGGATCGTGTCCTCATGGCTGTCGAGCATCGCGCGCGCGCCCGGCCAGTCGCCACCGGCGATCTTGGCGAGCACCAGGTTGAGCGCGGCGCGCCCGTCGCCCGGGTTAAGCGTCAGCGTGTCGGCCAGCGCCTGGTTCGCCGAGGCGAAGCGGCCGGCGAGCAGATAGGCCTGGCCGAGCAGCGCGCGATATTCGGCGTTCTGCGGGTCGTTGGCCACCGCGGCCTCGGCATGGGCGACGGCGTCCCCCGCCTTGCGTTTCGCGATAGCCTTGCGCGCGGCCCCGGCTTCCTGCGCGGCCTTCTTGGCGTTGGGCGCGTCGGTCGCAAAGGCCGAGAGCGCGAAGCCCTGGGTCGTAATGCCGGCTGCCAGCGTACCGCCGGCGGCCAGTGCCGAAAGGCCGATCACGAGCTTGCTACGGATCTTCATCATCCAGTCCTTACCGGTTCCCGGCCGGGCCGACCTGACGCGCGAGCGTCTCGACCTCGGTCAGCGATTCGAGAAAGGCGTCGAGCGCCTCGGTCACGATCTGCTGCGCCGAACGGTTGGTTACGGCCGATGCGAGGCGCAGTCGCAAATGCCGGTCATTGTCGAGGCGGAGCGTGAACGCCGCCTTTGATTTCTTGGCCACTTCGCGGGCGAGCCGCTCGGCAGCAGCCGGAGCAAGCACCGGGGCCTGCGGAGCGGGAGCCGAAGCCACGACCGGAGCCGGCTCGGCAACCTCCTCCACCAGCGGCGGCAGTGCGGGCACGCGCGGCCGGGTCACCGGTACCGGTGCGGGCACCGGGGCCGGCTGGCTGAACCGCTCGTCGAGCTGCTCGATCTGGCGCAGCACCTGCGGCTTGGGCGCAGGCATCGGCGCCGGCTCGGGCGCGAACTGCTGCGGCTGGGCGCTCTCGTCGCCCATGTCGTTCCAGCCGAGATCGTCCTGGGCGGTCGCCGGGTTCATCCCGACAAAGCCCTGCGGGCGCATCGCCGGCCGCGCCTGGCCCTTGCGGGCGAGCAGGCTCGAGGAGAGCGAAGCGGTGGGTTTAGGCGTGCCGAACATCAGCTCACCACCCGGCGGCCAAAGCCGCCACCCGGGCGCGACGCGCCGAACTGGTTCACCGCGGCCGGAGTCGCGAACACGGTGCGGCGGAAGTTCTTCTCCAGCCGGTCGTTGATATAGGTCCACAGCGCCTCGACCTCGCCGGCCGAGCGCCCGTTCGGGTCGACTTCCATCACGGTGCGGCCGTCGATCATCGAGGCCGCGAAATCGGTGCGGTGATGCAGCGTGATCGGCGCGACCGTGCCGTGCTGCGACAGCGCGACGGCGGCCTCGCTGGTGATCCGCGCCTTGGGCGTCGCGGCATTGACCACGAAGATCAGCGGCTTGCCCGCGCGGTCGCACAGGTCGACCGTGGCGCCCACGGCGCGCAGGTCATGCGGCGACGGGCGGGTCGGAATGACGATGAGCTCGGCCACCGCGATCACGCTCTGGATCGCCATGGTGATCGCCGGCGGGGTATCGATCACCGCCAGCTTGAAACCCTGCTGGCGCAGGATCTCGAGGTCCGAGGCGAGCCGCGCGACCGTGGTCTGCGCGAAAGCCGGAAGATCCGTCTCGCGCTCGTTCCACCAGTCGGCCAGCGAGCCCTGGGGATCGATGTCGATCAGCACGACCGGGCCACAGCCCGCCCGTTCCGCCTGCACGGCGAGATGGCCCGACAAGGTCGTCTTGCCGGATCCGCCTTTCTGCGATGCCAACGCGAGAACGCGCATGAACCCCCTCGAAATACCAGTTACCCGAGCGTGGGGATGCCATGCGGTCGTCTAAGAATGCGTTAACAGCGTTCCGCCCCGGGATTCTCCGGAGAAGACGGGCTAAGGATTTCTTTCACAAATGATGGTTAACTGCCATTTAGCCATTCATCCGGGGTGGGAGTCGAAGGTCGCATGAAGCTGCTTGGGTTGATCGCTGTTGCCGGGCTGGCACTGGCCGCCCCGCTTGCGCTCGCGCAGGACAATCCGGTGAAGGCGGGCGTGGAGGCCTGGGAGCGCGGCGACTACAAGACCGCCGTCGATCGCTGGCGCGGCCCGGCGATGAAGGGCGATGCCGACGCGCAGTTCAACCTCGGCCAGGCCTATAAGCTCGGTCGCGGGGTCAAGGCCGATCTCAACCAGGCCGAGACCTGGTATGGCAAGGCCGCTGCCCAGGGCCATGAGCAGGCCCAGGCCAGCTATGCCCTCGCCCTGTTCGCCAATGGCAAGCGCGATGCCGCCGCGTCGTGGCTCCAGCGCGCCGCCGGCCGCGGCGATCCCCGCGCCCAGTATGTGCTCGGCACCATGTATTTCAACGGCGACATCGTCCAGAAGGACTGGATCCGCGCCTATGCGCTGGTGACCCGCTCCTCGCAGTCGGGCCTGGCCGAGGCCTCGGGCGCGATCGCGCAGATGGACAAGTACATGACCGTGCAGGACCGCCAGGCCGGCCTCGCCCTCGCACGTAAATATGAGGAAGAGGCCAATCGCGCGCCTTTGCCCGGCGGCAACCCGCCGCCCGTCGAAGTCGCCAGTGCCGCGCCGCCGCGCACCGTCCCGATCCGCACGCCGCCGCGCGCCACGCCCACGCCGGTGCCGGCCCCGGTCCGCACCCAGCCCGTCCCTGCAGCCGCTGCGATCCGCGACGGCGGCTGGCGCCTCCAGCTCGGCGCGTTCGGCGATCCCGGCAATGCCCGCAAGCTGTGGAGCCAGGTCGGCGGCCGCTTCCCCGGCCGCTCGGTCAGCTATGTGAAGGCGGGCAGTCTCACCAAGGTGCTGGTCGGCCCGTTCGCCAGCCGCGCCGAGGCGGCAGGTGCCTGCCGCGGCGTCAGCCCCTGCGTGCCGGTCAGCAACTAGCGCCTTCCCATTCTCGTCATCCCGGCCTTGAGCCGGGATCCCGCGAATATTCCCCGTCATCCCCGCGCAGGCGGGGATCCATTGTCACTGAGTACTGTGGGTCTCACCCAAGCCAGCCAGAATGGATCCCCGCCTGCGCGGGGATGACGTTGGAGACTTGGGAAACGGCAAACCCGAACTCGCATTGCCGCAAACCCGAACCGCTTCGGTCATATCGCAGTTGCAACAAAAGCCGGATCGTGGCGTTAGGGCGCAATGATCCGCTTCCTCGCGCTCGCGCCTTTGCTCGCCCTCGCCCTTCCCGCCCATGCGCAGGAAGGAGAGAGCAAGCCGCCCAAGCGCTACCGCGTCTCGCTCGGCCCGCAGCTCTCGCCCAATTATCCGGGTTCGGACAAGGTCCAGCTCAGCCCGCTGGTCGATGTCGCGATCGCCCGCGGCGACGATCCCTTCCCCTTCGAGGCAGCGGATGACAGCTTCGGCTTCGCGGCGTTCAAGTCGGGCGGGTTCGAGATCGGCCCCGCCGCCAATTTCCAGGGCTCGCGCCACCGCAAGGAAGCCGGTGCTCAGATCGACGAGGTCGGCACCACGGTCGAGCTGGGCGGCTATGCCCAATATTGGCTGGCCAGATCGCTGCGCCTCCACACCGAGCTGCGCCAGGGCGTCAACGGCCACAAGGGCCTGATCGGCAGCGCCGGCCTCGACTATGTCATGCGCGACGGCGACAAATGGCTGGTCGCGATCGGCCCGCGCGTCACCCTGTCCGACGCGAAATACCGCCGCGCCTATTTCGACGTCACCCCCGCCGTCGCCGCCCGCACCGGCCTGCCGGTCTACCGGGCAGACGGCAGCGCAGTCCATGCGCTCGGCGTGAGCAGCACCGCCACCCGCCAGTTCAGCCGCCACTGGGGCGTCTACGGCTATGCCCGCTACGACCGTCTGACCGGCGACGGCGCGGATTCACCGCTGACGACGAAGCCCTATGGCAGCCGCGACCAGTTCTCCGGTGGCCTGGGCCTGAGCTTCACCTTCGGCAAGGGCGTGCGCTGAGGCGACGCGCGACTTTCCTCTTCGCCCTCTCCCGCTTTCGCGGGGCACAACCTGGTTCCCCTCCCTGAAAGGAGGGGAACTGGGGAGTGTGGAGCCTCAAGCCTCCACCCAGTCCTTCGCCCCGATCCCCTGCGCGTAGAGCAGCGCGGTCAAATCCCCATGGTCCACCCGCACCCCTGCCGCCGCCGCGACGATCGGCTTGGCGTGGTATGCCACCCCCAGCCCGGCCTCGCGGATCATCGCCAGGTCGTTGGCGCCGTCGCCCACCGCAAGCGTGTCCGAAGCACCCAGCCCCAGCTCGTCCCGCACTGCCAGCAGCGTATCGAGCTTCGTCGCGCTGTCGACGATCGGCTTCTCCACCGCACCCGTCAGCACGCCGCCTTCGATCACCAGCCGGTTGGCGATCATCCGGTGAAAACCGATCTCGCTGCCCACCGGCTCGGCGAACCGCGTGAACCCGCCCGACACCAGCACGCAGGTCGCGCCCCGCGCGCGCATCGTCCGAACCAGCGCCTTGGCCCCCGGCATCAACCGCACCCGCTCGGCCAGGCACTGCTCGATCGCGCTTTCCGAAAGCCCCTTCAAAAGGGCCACCCGCGCATCCAGCGCCGCGCCGAAATCGAGTTCGCCGCGCATCGCCCGCTCGGTAACCTCGGCGACCTGCGCCTTGATCCCCGCGAAATCGGCCAGCTCGTCGATGCACTCGACGGTGATCATCGTCGAATCCATGTCGGCGATCAGCAGCTTCTTCGCGCGCCCCTCGGCCGGCTGCACCGCCACATCGGTGAAGGGGAACGCACCTTCCAAAGCCGCCCGCGCCGCATCAGGATGCACCCTGAATTCCAGGTCCGCTGCGCGGCCCTCATCGATCCAGCGCACGCTTCCGGGTCCGCAATGCACCGAAGCCAGTCGGTCAGCGGCTTCCGAAAGCTGCCCTGCGGCCAGACCATCTGCTATAAGCGTCGCGATGAACATCGGATCCCCTGAACTGCCAATGGTGGCGCTCATCGCAGGGCCGACCGCGAGCGGCAAGTCCGCGCTCGCGCTCGCCCTCGCCGAAAAACACAATGGCGTCGTCATCAACGCGGATTCGATGCAGGTCTATGCCGATCTGCGCGTGCTCACCGCCCGCCCCAGTGTCGAGGAAGAGAAGCGCGCGCCGCACCTGCTGTTCGGCCATGTCGACGGCGCCGAAGCCTATTCGGCCGGGCGCTGGGCGGCGGAGGCGCGGGCCGCGATCCACGAAGCGCATGAAGCCCGCCGCCTCCCCATCCTGGTCGGCGGCACCGGCATGTACATGCGCACCTTGCTCGACGGCATCGCCCCGGTGCCCGAAATCGATTCGCTGATCCGCAGCGAGGTCCGCGCCCTTACCGTCGAACAGGCCCGCGCCGAGCTCATGCGGCTCGATCCCGACGCTGCCACCCGCCTCGGCCCGATCGACACGCTGCGCATCTCGCGCGCGCTCGAAGTCGTGCGCTCCACCGGCAAGCGGCTCGCCGAGTGGCAGGCCGAGCGGCACGGCGGGATCGGCCACGAGATCCGCGTCGCCGCGACCATCCTGCTGCCCGACAAGACCTGGCTCGCCGACCGGATCGATCGCCGCTTCCGCCACATGGTCAATGTCGCCCAGGCGGAGGTCGAGGCGCTGCTCGCCCGCACCGACGTGCCCGACGACGCCCCGGTGCTGCGCGCGATCGGCGTGCGCGAGATCGGCCTGGCGCTCGCCGGCGAGAGTAACCTCGACGAGGCGCATTTCGCTGGCTCCCTCGCCACCCGCCAGTACGCCAAGCGCCAATACACCTGGTTCCGCCGCCAGCCTCCGCCGGAATGGGAGCGCACGGATGAGACACAAACAAACAGACTCGTCGAGCAATTCGAAAGAAAATTGCTATAATTCGGCTTGACGTGTAGTTTTCGTGCGGGTAGCAGCGCCCTTCGGCGGTGTTTCCCGCACCGCAACAAACGGAGGCCGATGTGACGACCGAGAAGAGTGGAGCAGACATCCTGATCGAGACGCTGAGCGATCTCGGTGTGGAAGTCGTGTTCGGCTATCCCGGCGGTGCCGTGCTTCCGATCTATGATGCGATCTTCAAGCAGGACCGCATCAAACATATTCTTGTCCGCCATGAGCAGGCGGCGACGCACGCGGCGGAGGGCTATGCCCGCGCCACCGGCAAGCCGGGCGTCGTCCTCGTCACCTCGGGCCCGGGCGCGACCAATGCCGTCACCGGGATCACCGATGCGCTGATGGATTCGATCCCGATGGTCGTCATCACCGGCCAGGTGCCGACGGCGCTGATCGGCACCGATGCCTTCCAGGAAGCGGACACGGTCGGCATCACCCGCCACTGCTCGAAGCATAATTACCTGGTGAAGGATCCCGCCCGGCTCGAGCCGACGATCCGCGAGGCCTTCTATATCGCAACTTCCGGCCGCCCCGGCCCGGTCGTGATCGACATCCCCAAGGACGTCCAGGTCGCCACCGCACGGCGCGGCGAGAATGCGCCGATCTCGCACAAGACCTATCGTCCGCAGACCGAGCCGGACATGGTCTCGATCGAGCGCGCGGTCGATATGCTCGCCGCCGCCGAGCGCCCGATCTTCTACACCGGCGGCGGAATCATCAATTCCGGACCCGAAGCTTCGCGCCTGCTGCGCCAGCTCGCCGATGTAACGGGCGCGCCTGTTACATCGACGCTGATGGGCCTCGGCGCCTTCCCCGCTTCGGACGACAAGTGGCTGGGAATGCTGGGGATGCACGGCACGTACGAGGCCAATCTGGCGATGAACCAGGCCGACCTCATCATCGCCCTGGGCGCCCGTTTCGATGACCGCGTCACCGGCCGTCTGGACGCCTTTTCGCCGAACAGTGCAAAGATCCACGTCGATATTGACCGTTCGAGTATCAACAAGAACGTTCGCGTCGACCTGCCCATCGTGGCGGACGTCGGTTCGGCGATGCGGGCGATGCTCGATACGTGGCACCTTCGCCACCATCCGAAGCCGGACCTGTCCGAATGGTGGAGCCGTATCCATGGCTGGCGCCAGGTCGGCTGCCTCGAGTTCCAGGAGAGCGATCCCCAGACCATCATGCCCCAGCGCGCCATCCGCGCGCTGTGGGAGGCGACCAGGGACCAGTCCCCGATCATCACCACCGAAGTCGGCCAGCACCAGATGTGGGCGGCCCAGCATTTCCACTTCGATGATCCCAACAAGTGGCTGACTTCGGGTGGTTTGGGCACGATGGGCTATGGCCTGCCGGCCGCGATCGGCGCTCAGCTCGGCAACCCCGACCGGCTGGTCATCGACATCGCCGGCGAGGCCTCGATCCAGATGAACATCCAGGAGCTGGCCACCGCGACCCAGTACCGGCTGCCGGTCAAGATCTTCATCCTGAACAACGAATATATGGGCATGGTCCGCCAGTGGCAGGAGCTGACCTACCAGTCGCGCTATTCGGAGAGCTACTCGGACGCCCTCCCGGATTTCGTAAAGCTGGCAGAGGCTTATGGCTGGAAGGGCATCCGCATCGAGACGCGCGACCAGCTCGACGCCGGCATCGCCGAGATGCTGGCCTATGACGGTCCGGTGGTGGTCGATTGCCGCGTGGCCAAGCTCGCCAACTGCTTCCCGATGATCCCGTCGGGTGCCGCCCATACCGAAATGCTGCTCCAGTCGGCCGAAGTCTCGGGCGAGATGGACGATGAAGCCAAGGCACTGGTCTGAACCCATGCATATCAAGGAAGAAGCAGTCGAGCGGCACACGCTCGCGGTCATCGTCGACAACGAGCCGGGCATCCTCGCCCGGATCGCCGGCCTGTTCACCGCGCGGGGCTACAACATCTCCTCGCTCACCGTGTCCGAGATCACCGACGACGACCTGATCAGCCGGATCACCATCGTCACCCACGCCTCGGCGCCGGTGATGGAGCAGATCATCGCCCAGCTCGAGCGGCTGGTGCCGGTGCACAAGGTCACCGACCTCACCGCCTTCGGCCAGCATGTCGAGCGCGAGCTGGCGCTGGTGAAGGTGGCGGGCACCGGCGAGCACCGGATCGAGGCGCTGCGCCTCGCCGAGGTCTATCGGGCCCGGGTGGTCGACGCGACCACCTCCAGCTTCGTCTTCGAAGTGACCGGCGGCACCGAGAAGATCGACAAGTTCGTCGAGCTGATGCGCGACCTCGGCCTGGTCGAGATCGCCCGCACCGGCATCGTCGCGATTGCGAGAGGGGCCGAAGCGGCCTGATCGCGTATAACCATTAACCGTCACCCCGGGCTTGACCCGGGGTCCCGCTTTCTCTCGCAGCGGGCAAACAGAAGCGGGACCCCGGCTCAGCGCCGGGGCGACGAAAAGGAAGAACCAATCATGCGCGTTTACTACGATCGCGACGCCGATCTGAACCTGATCTCGAACAAGAAGATCGCCATCCTCGGCTATGGCTCGCAGGGCCACGCCCATGCGCAGAACCTGCGCGACAGCGGCGTCAAGGAAGTCGCGATCGCGCTGCGCCCGGGTTCGCCCTCGGCCGCCAAGGCGGAAGGCGCCGGCTTCAAGGTGCTGCCGAACAAGGAAGCCGCCGCCTGGGCCGACATCCTGATGATCCTCGCACCCGACGAGCACCAGGCCGCGATCTACGAGAACGACATCAAGGGCAATCTCCGCCCCGGTGCCGCCCTCGCCTTCGCGCACGGCCTGAACATCCACTTCGGCCTGATCGAGGCCCCGTCGGACGTGGACGTGATCATGATCGCGCCCAAGGGTCCCGGCCACACCGTGCGCAGCGAATATGCCCGTGGCGGCGGCGTGCCTTGCCTGATCGCGATCCATCAGGACGCATCGGGCAACGCGCATGACATCGCCCTCGCCTATGCCTCGGGCGTCGGCGGCGGCCGTTCGGGCATCATCGAGACCAATTTCCGCGAGGAATGCGAGACCGACCTGTTCGGTGAGCAGGCCGTGCTCTGCGGCGGCGCCACCGCGCTGGTCCAGGCCGGCTTCGAGACGCTGGTCGAGGCCGGCTACGCGCCCGAAATGGCCTATTTCGAGTGCCTCCACGAGCTCAAGCTGATCGTCGACCTGATGTATGAGGGCGGCATCGCCAACATGCGCTACTCGATCTCGAACACCGCCGAGTACGGCGACATCAAGACCGGCCCGCGCATCATCACCGAAGAGACCAAGAAGGAAATGAAGCGCGTCCTCGCCGACATCCAGTCGGGCCGCTTCGTGAAGGACTTCGTGCTCGACAACCGCGCCGGCCAGCCCGAGCTCAAGGCCAGCCGCATCGCCGCCAAGCGTCACCAGATCGAGCAGGTCGGCAGCGAGCTGCGCGCGATGATGCCGTGGATCGGCGCCAACAAGCTGGTCGATCAGACCAAGAACTAATCGCTTTGCCGAGGTCGGCGGTGCGCGCCGGCCTCGGCCCTTTTCTCCGGTGCCGCAATGCGTGCGGCAATCGCTGCCAGGCAGGCCTGCGTGCTGTCATGGCGGGGCTGGGGCAAGTGGAAGAAATATCCCATGGCGCATCTCCCGAAAGCGTCGGGACAGCGTCTCACCGGCATGGCACCGGCGCCAGTGCGGAACTCCCCGGTTGGGAGGCTTCCGGAACCCGCTTTTAGCTCTCTGTTCACCCTGTTCCCGCGCGCCCCCGCTCCGTTTCGGAAACCATGCGTTGCCGCCTTCGGGATTTTCCCGCCGGGCCGGCATCACCACAAAGCGCGCTCCTTCCCCACAGAGGAGTTTCCATGCGCGTTCTCATTGCCGTTGCTCTGCTTGCCGCCACCCCGATCGCTGCCTTCGCCGCCCAGCAGGCGGTCCAGCTCCCTGGCCAGCCCGACACCGCCCGCATCGCGGCCGGCACCTATGCCGTTGACGGCGGCCACACCCAGGTCAGCTACACCGTAGACCATTTCGGCTTCAGCAAGTTCACCGGCCAGGCCGGCGGCGCCACCGGCACGCTCGCCATCGACCCGAAGAAGCCCGCCGACGCCAAGCTCGACGTGACCATTCCGGCCTCGGGCATCGTCACCACCGTCAAGGCGCTCGACGAGCATCTCGGCACCGCCGACTTCTTCGACACCGCGAAGTATCCGGACATCCGCTTCGTCTCGACCAGCGTGGCCGTTCAGGGCACCAGCGCCAGGATCACCGGCAACCTCACCCTGCACGGCGTCACCCGCCCGGTGGTGCTCGACACGAAGTTCGTCGGCGCCGGCGACAACCCGATGACCAAGAAGCTCAACTTCGGCTTCTCGGCGACCGCGAAGATCAAGCGCAGCGATTTCGGCATGGACAAGTACGTCCCCTTCGTCTCGGACGAAGTCGCGCTCGAGATCAACGCGGCATTCACCGCGCAGTAAGACCTCTTCCGATCCAATCGACTGCTCCCGTGGCGCATGATATACGCGCCACGGGAGCATCTCGATGATCGATGACTATCGAACTGCCATGGCGGCGGCCGCGCAACTGGAGGCCGCGGCCGAGGAATTGCAGGCGCTCACCGTCCGCCTGGACAAGCTGGTGCGCAAGCAGGAGCAGTCCGGCAGCTGGTTCGAGGACGACTGGCCGGACAAGTATCGCATTCGCGGGCACGAAGTGGATGGTCCGCTCGAAGCCGGTGCCAAGCTGTTCAAGGAATATCTGTTCATCTACCCCTCCCAGGAGGACAGCTGGCGCGACGGCGGCAGCTATTGGGGAGAGAATGAGAAGACCAACCGGCCGCTCCTCGAGCAATGCGCGGACAAGGCGAGGATCCTGCGGCTCTGCGCCGCGGCGGTGCGTGGCTGGGCAGGCGCCCTGCCCTCCTCACCTTCGGAATAGTTGAGCCGGCACGCATTCGGCGGCATCATGCTCTCCATTATCGGCGGAGGGGCAATGAGCGAGACGGAAGAAGGTCGGGGCGGCGTCAATCGGGTTGAGGCGTTTTCCGACGGCGTGATCGCCATCATCATCACGATCATGGTGCTCGAGATGAAGGCACCGGAGGAACATGGCCTGGCGCACCTCTGGTCGCTCTGGCCGATCTTCACGGCCTATGTGCTCAGCTATGCCTATGTCGCGATCTACTGGGTGAACCACCACCGGCTGTTCGCCCATGCTGCCCGCATCACCAACGCGCTGCTCTGGTCGAACATCGCACTGTTGTTCACCCTGTCGCTGGTGCCCTTCGCCACCGCCTATCTCGGCGAGCAGCATTTCAGCCATGATGCGACCCTGGTCTATATGTGCGTGATGATGCTGCCGAGCTTCGCCTATGTGTGGCTCCAGTCAGTGATCCGCCGCACCGGCCGGCAGGACGCGGCGGCGCAGGACTATCACCAGCATTCGCTGCGCAAGGGGCTGGTCGCCTCGGCGATCTACGCCAGCGGCATCGCCCTCACCTTCGCCAGCCCCTGGGCAGGCCTCGCCTGCGCCGCGCTGGTCGCTATCTTGTGGTTCCTCCCCAAGGGCCCGATCGACGCGCTGTTCGGGGGGTAGCACAAGGCGAACCCCAGCCCTTCCCCGGCCTTCGCCAGGGAAAGGATAAGCACCCCACGAAAAGAAAAGGCGCCCCGGTTTCCCGGAGCGCCCCATCCCTGCCCGCAGGCGTCTCGATCAGAAGCCGAAGCGCAGCCGCGCGCCATAGAAGCGCGGATAGCCCGGATAGCCGTTATAGTTGCCGGTCTGCTCCGGCACGGCGAAGCCCGAGATGAAGTAGAAGGTGTTGGTGATGTTCTCGACGAAGATCTCGCCGCGGATCTTGCCGTCATTGGTCTGCAGGCCAATCGCGCCGTTGAGCAGGCCATAGCCCTCGTTGCGGATCGCGGTGCGGCCGCTGGCGGGGTCCGGATTGCTCGACGGAATGTTGACTTCGCTGTTGTAGCGGAAGTCGAGGTGGATCAGGCCCTTCAGGTTGTCCGCAACCCGCGGCTCCCAGGTCACCGCGCCGGTCACCGTGTGCTTCGGCTGGTTCTGGAACTGGCGGCCTTCCTGGCCCTGCAGCGGCGTGCCGGTGAAGTTGTTCGACTTGGCGTACTGCGCATCGATATAGCTGTAGCCGAGCTGGAAGGTCAGGTTGTTCGCCGGACGGATCGACGATTCGACTTCGACGCCCTTCGAGATGCTCTTGTCGACATTCTGGACGACGAAGTTGTTGCCCGAGAAGACCAGCGACTGCAGCCCGTAGAAGTTCATGTAGAACGCCGCGACGTTCAGCGAGAACGCACGGCTCGGGCTCGCCTTGAAGCCGACTTCGAACGCATCGTTGGTCTCCGCGCCGAAGCGCAGGTCACGGCCCTGGGCGCCGTTGCCGCCGAGCAGCACGGAGTCGAAGGTCGCCTGGTCGAGATTGTAGCCGCCCGACTTGTAGCCGTGATCGTAGCTGCCATAGACCATCAGCTTCGGCGAGAACTTGTAGGCCAGCTTGACGGTGCCGGTGATCTCGTCGTCGGTGAAGCTGTCGGTATAGTTGCCGTTGAACTCGCTGTTCACGGCCGGGTTGCAGCTCAGCAGGTACAGGTTGTTGAAGATGCCGAGCTGGCGCAGCAGGTTCGCATAAGCGGTCGCCGCCGGCTGGCCCGCACGCACATTGTTGAAGAAGGTGCAGCTGCCGGTGTTGCTGTTGATCGACGCCGTCATCGTCTTGCGCTCATGATTCCAGCGCGCGCCGAGGGTCAGCGACAGATTGTCGGTGACGTTGACGATGTTGTGGGTGAACAGCGCGATCGCGTCGGTCTTCACGCCGAACACGTCGTTGTTGTTGCCCTGGCCGGGGGTGGCGCCCGGCAGCGGCGAGGCGGCGAGCGCCGCCAGGCCGGTGATCGGCGTGGACGGGAAGCCCGGGATCACGCAGAGCCCGGCCGGTGCTGTGCCCGCCTGGGCGCGGAAGCAGCCGACCAGCGGGGCCAGCGTCGCGCCATAGACGGAGGTCAGCGCCGCCAGCGAGTTCGGCACCGCCGGGTTCAGGAACACCGCGCCCGGCGTCGGCACCGTCGGGCCGAGCGAACCGTAGAATTGCACCTTGCCGCCGAAGGACGGGCCGGCCAGCGCATTGAACACCGAGTCGACATAGAGGTTGGCGTCGTTGCCGAAGCGCACCGTGTCGGTCAGGTCGTTCTTCTCGTTCAGGTAGAAGCCGCCGACCAGCCAGTCGAGCGCGCCGTTGAAGGCCGAGCCCTGCAGGCGGATTTCCTGGGTGAAGTCCTTGAGCTCGGTGCGGTAATTGTCGCGATAGGCGCGATCGATGCCCGAGAAGTCGATGTCCTGGCTGCGCAGCGCGCGCCAGTCGCGATAGGCGGTGATCGAGGTCAGCTTGACGTCGCCCAGATCCCAGTTGAGCTCGCCCGAGAAGCCCCAGTCCTTCACCTTCTCGCCATAGTTGCGGTTAGGCGATGCGGCCTGGATGCGGTCGCTGGGCGGGCCGGTATAGATGCCGGTGCGGCCCTGCGAGGCGGCGATGCCGTTGATGACCTGCGCCATCGGCCCGCGGACCACCGACACGGTGGCGCAGCAGACTTCGTCGGTCTGGTAATAGTCGGCGATCAGGCGGAAGGTGATGTCGCCCTTGTCGAGCAGCGCCTGGCCGCGCAGCGCCCAGCGATCGACGTCGTTGAAACGGCGGTTGCTGTTGGCGTCCTTGATATAGCCGTCACGCTTCCGGTAGCTGCCATCGAGGCGCAGCGCGAGGGACTCGCTCACCGGTCCGGTGATTGCGCCCTTGACGCCATAGGCGTTGTAGTTGCCGTACGAGCCCTCGACATAGCCGTGCGTCTCGAACTGCGGCAGCGCGGTGTAGATGCTCAGCGCGCCGGCAGAGGTGTTGCGGCCGAACAGCGTGCCCTGCGGGCCGCGCAGTACTTCGACGCGCTCCAGCTCGGGCAGTTCGGAGATGGCGACACCGGCACGGGCGCGGAACACGCCGTCGATGAACACGCCGACCGCCGGCTCGAAGCCGGGATTGTCGCCGCCGGTGGTGATGCCGCGCAGGTAGATGGTGGTGCCGGTCGCCGAAGACTGGCCGGTCGAGCTCTGGATCGACGGGGCGAGCTGCTCGAGGTCGCGGACATTGTCGACGCCCGAATTCTGCAGTTCCTGCGCGCCGATGGCGGTGATCGCGATCGGCACGTCCTGCACCGTCTCGTTACGGCGGGTCGCCGTCACGATGATCTCGTTCGAGGACTGATATTCCTGGCTGTCGTCCGACGGCGCGGGCGCCGGCGTGGTCTGCTGCTGGGCAAAGGCGGGCGTCGCGAAAAACAGCGTAAGCGCAGTCGCCGCGAGCAAGTCGAGCTTCTTCATCGGGTGCAATCCCCCTCCTCTGGGTGCCGGCCGGCTTGTACCGGTCGCGACGTTGCTTTTATCGGGGACGAAACTAACGCTGCATTTTTGAGCCCGTCAACGGGGATAAGGGTCGGAACTCTGCGGTTTTCGGCCCTTTTTCCCGGGGAGATACAGTTGAGCCACACCCGGTTTCTGCAAGAAGCGCAGATGCCGTAGCGTAAAGGCCGAACGCGGTCAGGAAGAGACGAAAATGGTGCATGATCACGAGGACCCCGAAGACGGCGATATTGTCGCATCGCCGCCCAAGATTCCGGTCCCCGACGAAGTTGCGGACGCGATCCGCACGCTGATCCGCTGGGCCGGCGACGATCCCAGCCGCGAAGGACTGCTCGACACGCCCCAGCGCGTCGCCCGTGCGTGGAAGGAATATTGCGCCGGCTATGACGAGGACCCCGCCCACCATCTGAACCGGGTGTTCGAGGAAGTCGGCGGCTATGACGACATCGTCCTGCTGAACGGCATTCCCTTCCAGTCGCACTGCGAGCACCACATGGCGCCGATTACTGGCAAGGCCTCGATCGCCTATCTGCCCAAGGACCGCGTCGTCGGCATCTCCAAGCTCGCCCGCGTGCTTCACGGCTTCGCCCGCCGGCTGCAGGTCCAGGAGCGGCTCACCGCGCAGGTGGCCGACTGCATCTGGGAGCGGCTCCAGCCCCAGGGCGTCGCGGTGGTGATCGAGGCGACGCATGGCTGCATGACCGCGCGCGGCGTGCGCACCCCCGGCGTCGGCATGGTCACCAGCCGCATGATGGGCGTGTTCCGCGACGATGAGCGCAGCCGCCAGGAAGTGCTCAAGCTGATGGGCTATTGATGCGGATACTGGTTACCGGCGGCGCGAAGCGGATTGGCGCGGGCATAGCCCGCCGGCTCGCCTTGCGCGGCCACCAGGTGGCGATCCACCACCACCACGCTCCTGAGGAAGCCGAAGCCCTGCGCGCCCAGATCGCCGCGGAGGGCGGCTCCGCCTGCGTGGTGACCGGCGAGCTTGCCGAAGCCGCCACCGCCCCCGCCCTGATCGCCGCCGCCCGGGAAGGACTTGGCGGCCCGGTCGAGGGGCTGGTCAACAATGCCTCGCAATTCGCCTGGGACGCGCTGCCGCTCACCGACTTCGCCCTGCTCGACCAGCATATGCGCGTGAACTGCGGCGCCCCCGTCGCCCTCGCCTCGGCCCTGGCGGCACAGGACGACCTCGATCAGGGCGCGGTGGTCAATTTGCTCGACCAGAAGCTGGCCAACCTCAACCCGGACTTCCTCACCTACACGCTGAGCAAGGCGGCGCTCGCCACCGCGACCGAGCTGCTCGCCCGCGGCCTCGCCCCGCGCATCCGGGTCAATGCCGTCTCGCCCGGCCTCACCCTCCCCAGCCTCGACCAGACCGCGGAGGAGTTCGCCGAGCACGCCCGGCAGAACCTGCTCCAGCGCCCAGTCGCGCTGGCTGACATTGCCGCCACGGTCGAGATGCTGCTCACGACGCAAAGCATCACCGGGCAGAACATCTTCGTCGATTGCGGCCAGCGCTTCCTGCAGCGCGACGGCGACGTGATGTTCGAAGGCCGGGAGCGCCCCATTGGCTGAGTACACGATCCTGCTCGACGGCCTCGAAGTCGCCATGGGCCTCGGCATCCACCCCGAGGAGCGCGCCGCGCCCCAGCGGGTGACCCTCCACGTCGCGATGACCTGCCGCTACCCCACCCCGCCCGAGGATCGGATCGACGCCGTGGTCGATTACGACTTCCTGCGAGCCGGCATCCGCAAGCTGGTGGAATCGAAGCATTTCGAGCTGCAGGAGACGCTGTGCGACCAGGTCGCCGCGCTGGCGTTCGAGGACCCGCGCGTCGCGAAGGTCAGCGTCCGCTCGATGAAGCTCGACATCTATCCCGACGCCCGCATCGGCTGCGAGATCGTCCGGGAGCGCTGATCAGGCAGCCACCGCCCGGGGCGGCTGCCACACCACCGGCACCAGGCCGAAGGCATGGAACAGCGCGACGCGGTTCCGCCCCTCGCCCTTGGCGCGGTAAAGCGCGACATCGGCACGGATCAGCGCCTCGCCCGGCACTTCGCCCGGCCCGTAATCGGCCACTCCGAAGCTCGCGCTCAGCCTATGATCCGGTGCCATGGCTTCATGCGTGCTGGCATGGAAATGCATCCGCAGCACCTCGGCCAGGCCGGCCGCGTCGTTCGCGCTGTTGCCCGGCAGGAAGATCGCGAACTCCTCGCCGCCCAGCCGTCCGACCTTGAAGCCGGTCGCAGCCAGCACATCGGCGAACAGCCGGATCACCTCATCGCCGACATGATGGCCGTAGCGATCGTTGACCCGCTTGAAATGGTCGATGTCGCAATAGATCACCGCCCCGCCGCGCAGCGGTTCGCGCCGCACCGCCTGCTCGAAGGTCTGGCGATTGAGCACCCCGGTCAAATGGTCACGCTCCGAGCGCAGGCGATATTCGGTAATGATCCCCGCGATGATCTTGGCGAGCAGCAGGAACACCGAAGGCGGGGTCAGCAGCGCCGAGACGAGCAGCAGCCCGCGCTCGAATGCGGTCGGCATGATCTCGGCATAGTGCACGCCGAGCCCGAACAGCGCCGGATAGAGCGGCATGCGCACCAGGAAGAGCGTCGCGATCACCACCATGCAGCCGAGCAGCGCGCGATCGACCCAGCCCTGCGGCCGCCGCGAGAGGTGGACGATCCCGTCGCCCAGCGACAGCGCGCAGGCCAGCTGGAAGGGCATGGTCATCACCACGAAGGGCGCCCGCACCGCGAGCAGCGCCAGCGAGCAGATCACCAGCGAGATGCTCGTGCCGATCACCCGCCAGTGCTGCTTGCCCCCCGTCGAGATGCGCACCGCCTGGCTGAAGCAGAGATAGGCCGGCGGCACGAGCAGCGTCGCGGCGAGCAATTCGCTCTCGCCATGTTGCGCCAACGAGAGCACCAGCATCTCGGTGGTGCCGCACAGCAGCGCCGCCACCATCCAGGACAGCGCGGACTCGCTCCGCATCCCGATCCGGATCGCGCCGACGAGCAATGCCAGCGTCGCAAAGACGCACGCATGCACCAGTGATAGGCTGACGAACAATCCCGATACCCCCGAGCCCCGAACATGGCCGGAAAGGGGTTAACGAGCCCCTTATCGCCCTCCGTATTTTCCCGCAGCGCCGGCTTTGCGCGCGGCCGGGAAGATCGATATCTGGGGCCCGATACGGATCAGACGCGATCGACCACAGGAGAGTGCAATGACGGCCCCGCTGACCAGCCTCGAACTTCGCTCCACGGTATCGAGCGACGGCAAGCTCACGCTCTCGCTCGAGCCCGTCACGCTGGAGGCGCCCGGCCCCGACGACGTCATCGTCAAGGTCGAGGCCGCGCCGATCAACCCGTCCGATCTCGGCCTCCTCCTCGGCCCGGCCGACATGGCGACGCTCGCCGCCGGCGGAACGCCGGACCGCCCCACCCTCACCGCCGAGATCCTCGCCGGCCGGATGGGCGCGATGAAGCCGCGGCTCGATGAGTCGATGGCGGTGGGCAATGAAGGCGCCGGCACGGTGGTCGAGGCCGGCACGAACGTCGCCCATCTGCTCGGCAAGAAGGTCGGCATGCTCGGCGGCTCGATGTACGCCCAGTATCGCAGGATCGCCGCGCGCGACTGCATCCCGCTCCCCGAAGGCGCCACCGCCGCCGACGGCGCCTCGATGTTCGTCAATCCGCTCACCGCGCTCTCGATGGTCGAGACGCTGCGGATGGAGGGCCACAAGGCGCTGGTCCACACCGCCGCCGCCTCGAACCTCGGCCAGATGCTCAACCGCGTCTGCATCGCCGACGGCGTGCCGCTGGTGAACATCGTGCGCAGCGAGGCCCAGGCCGCGATCCTGCGCGAGATCGGTGCCAAGTACATCATCGACAGCAGCGCGCCCGATTTCCGCGAGGCGCTGACCGACGCGATCGCCGAGACCGGCGCCACCCTCGCCTTCGACGCGATCGGCGGCGGCAGGATCGTCAATTCGATCCTCCACGCAATGGAAGCCGCGGCCAATCGCACCGCCACCGCTTATAGCCGCTACGGCTCCTCGACCTGGAAGCAGGTCTATATCTACGGCATGCTCGACACCTCGCCGACCGAGCTCGATCGCGGCTATGGCCTGGCCTGGGGAGTCAGCGGCTTCCTGGTCACGCCCTTCCTGATGAAGCTCGGCCTCGAAGGCACGCTGCGCCTGCGCGCCCGCGTCGCCGCCGAGCTGACCACCACCTTCGCCAGCACCTACACCCAGACGATCTCGCTCGCCGAAGCGCTCGATCCGGCAGTGGTGCAGGCCTATGCGAAGAAGGCGACCGGCGAGAAATACCTGATCGATCCGAGCCGGTAAGTGGCCGAATAACATATTGTCATCCGATCCCTCTCGTTTCCTCCGATGCAAGTTTCGCAAAGGCAGGGAGCAGTTGCGAAGTCATGCGATTGGAGGATATCGCCGGGAAATTCGCTTCGGGGGATTGGATGCGGATCTTTGCTGTGATCTTTTCGCTGGCCGTGTCGCTTCTCGCGCCGGCTATGGCCAACGCCACTTGGCTCGACGCCCGTACCGATCATTTCGTCCTTACGGTCGATGCCAGCGAGGAAGATGCGCGAGCCTTCGCACTCCGGCTCGAGCAGTTCGATCACGCACTGCAGTTGCTTTACGGCGTAACCGACACGCCCGATCGGCGATCGCGGCCGATCCATGTCTATGCCCTGCCGCAGCAGCTTTTCGCCGAGACCTGCCGCTGCGGCCTCACCGTGGCCTATTACAGCCCTCGCGCGACCGGCTCGTTCATCCTCACCCAATATGTTCCGAAGGTGGACCAGAAGTCGCAGATCGGTGGGTGGAGTACGCAGACCCTCCTGCGTCACGAATATAGTCATCATTTCATGTATTCGAATTTCCCGCTCGCCTATCCCTTCTGGTATTCGGAAGGCTTTGCCGAGTTCAACGCCAATGCGTCGTTCGAGAAGGATGGCTCGCTGATCATCGGCTATCCCGCCAACTATCGCGCCGAAGGCCTGCGTAACGGCGGTTTGGGGATGAAGCAGCTCTTCGAACCGGATACCTATGGCTATCCGGACGACATGGACCTTCTTTACGGTCGCGGCTGGTTGCTCACCAACTATCTCATGTTGGGACCACAGCGTAAGGGCCAGTTGGCTAGCTATCTCGCGGCGATGAACAAGGGCGCGCGTAGCTACGCTGCCGCGCAGCAGGCGTTCGGCAACCTCGATACGCTGCGGGACGAACTGGAATCCTATCGAAAGGGTACGCTGGCCGCGCCGCTGCGGATCCCGCCGCCCGCTGCCCCGCTAAACGTCACCATCACCCCATATTCGCCAGGCGCGGCGGAGATCCTGCCAAGCTATCTTCTCATCAAGGACGGCATCGCCAGGAATTATCGATTGGGAACCGCGATGACTGCGGCGAAGATCGCCAGCCGCTACCCGGACGATGCCGTGGTGCAGACACAACTGGCAGAGATCGAGCAATATGCCGGCCGTCTCGATCGAGCCGACGCAGCCGCGGATCGCGCACTTGCTATCCAGCCGAACGGCATCGATGCACTGGTCCGCAAGGGCATGATCGCCAGCGAGCGCGCCGCGAGCGTCAAGCCAGCCGATGCCAAGGCATGGAGCACAGCACGAAGCTGGTTCCTCAAGGCCAATCGCGCCGATCCCAACGCCGTGATGCCCCTCTATCTCTATTATTCGAGCTTCGTCGCAGCAAAAGAAAAGCCCAGCGCCGGGGCAGTCAATGCGCTGCTACGCGCGGCGGTGCTGGCGCCGGAAAGCCGTGACATCCGCCACGCGGCGGCGCGGCAGAAGCTTATCGAGCGCGACGCCGCCACTGCCCGGGACCTGCTCCAGCCAATTGCCTTTGCACCGCACCGCCGCCGCGACCGGAACATCCCGCGAGAAGTGATCACCCTGATCGACGAGGGCAAGATCGACGAAGCGATCGCGCTGATCACTCTCGGGGAAGACAAGGACCGCGAAGGGGACTGAGTTCGCTCAGGCCCTGTTCGCCGCGCTCAGCACCGCGCGCACCGAAGCCGTCGCGATATCGGCGTCGATCCCCACGCCGAACACCGTGCGCCCATCGGCGGTGCGGCATTCGACATAGGCGGCAGCCTGCGCATCGGCGCCGTGGCCGATCGCGTGCTCGCTATAGTCGACCACGTCGAGCGCCGGGCCGGTGGTGCCGGCAAGCGCGTCGATCACGCCCGAGATCAGGCCGTTGCCGCGCCCGGAGATCGAGCGCGTCTCGCCGTCCACCGCGATGCGGCCGACGAACACGCGGCTGCCGGCAGCGCCGGTCTCCTCATAATCCTCGAGCACGAAGCGGTCCTTCTCGCCCGGCAGATAGGTCTGCTCGAACCGGCCCCAGATGTCGGCGGCGTTGAGCTCACGGCTGGTCTCGTCGGCCAGCGCCTGCACATGGCGCGAGAAATCGGCCTGCATGCGCTTGGGCAGCTTGAGGCCCTTGTCCTGCTCGAGCACCCAGGCGACGCCGCCCTTGCCCGACTGCGAGTTCACCCGGATCACCGCCTCATAGTCGCGGCCCAGGTCCTTGGGATCGATCGGCAGGTACGGCACGTCCCAGAATTCGTCGTTGCGCGCTTCCTGCGCCGCGAAGCCCTTCTTGATCGCGTCCTGGTGGCTGCCCGAGAAGGCGGTGAACACCAGGTCGCCGGCATAGGGATGGCGCGGGTGGACGGGGATCTGGTTGCAATATTCGACCGTCTGGATCACCTCGTCGATGTTCGAGAAATCCAGGCCCGGATCAACGCCTTGCGTGTACATGTTGAGGGCCAGCGTCACCAGGTCGACATTTCCGGTGCGCTCGCCGTTTCCGAACAGGCAGCCCTCGACACGGTCCGCGCCCGCGAGCAGGCCCAGCTCCGACGCGGCAACACCGGTGCCGCGGTCGTTATGCGTGTGCAGGCTGATGACGACGGTGTCGCGGCTGCGGATGTTGCGGCAGAACCACTCGATCTGGTCGGCATAGATGTTCGGCGTCGCCGCCTCGACCGTCGCCGGCAGGTTGAGGATCAGCGGCTTGTCGGTGGTCGGCCGCAGGATGTCCATCACCGCCTCGCAGACCTCGACCGAGAAATCGAGCTCGGCGGTCGAGAAGGTCTCGGGGCTGTATTCGAAATGCCAGTCGGTGTCGGGCTGCTTGGCGGCCTCGTCGCGCAGCACCTTGGCGCCGGCGATGGCGATCTGCTTGATTTCCTCGCGGCTCATGCCGAACACGATGCGGCGCCAGGCCGGCGAGACGGCGTTGTAGAGGTGGACGATCGCCTTCTTGGCGCCCTTGAGCGACTGGAAGCTGGTCTCGATCAGGTCCTGGCGCGACTGGGTCAGCACCTGGACGATCACGTCGTCGGGGATCTTGTCCTGCTGGACCAGGCCCGAGATGAAGTCGAACTCGGTGGCGCCGGCGCTCGGGAAGCCGACTTCGATCTCCTTCACGCCCACCTTGCAGAGCAGCTCGAAGAAGCGGGTCTTCTTCTCGGCGTCCATCGGATCGATCAGCGCCTGGTTGCCGTCGCGCATGTCGGTCGACAGCCAGCGGGGCGCCTTGGTGATAGTCCGGCTCGGCCATTGGCGGCCGGGCAGGTTTACCTGGGGGAAGGGACGGTACTTGGTGGACGGATCGCGCAACATGACAGCTCTCTCTCGGCTGGAGACTTCGATTTCAATTGTGAAGTGCCCTTAGGGGCGTGCGCATGTGCGTCCGGCCCCTAAGGGCGGATAAGTCGCAGGCCGAGAAGTGCGCGGGTCATCATGTTGGGCATGCCTTTAGACAAGCCCGCGCCGCCTTGTCCACTCACATTACGTTTGTGACTGCCGTAGCGTCGCTATTGGTGACCGCCTCATCGGCCTCGACCGTGGCCTCCGCCGCATTGACCGCCGCGGCATCGGCCTCGGGCGTCTCGCTGGCCTTGGGGCTCGGCGTGGCGACGATCTCGGCCATGGGTGGCGGATCGGAATAGTTGGTGCCGGTGGTGCCGCTGCCGCCACAGCCTGCCAGAATCAGCAATCCGCCAACCACCAGAACGCGCATCCCGCTCTCCCCTTTTGCCGTGAAAACGCTCCTTAGCATGGCGTTTTGCCCTCTCCTACCGGCGGTTTAACCCGACTTATCCCCAAAATGTCGCTCTCAGGGGGCGTCTCGGCGCATCTGCTCTCTAGACAGACGCGATTTGGCACGATCAAAGGGTTGTCAGGTGAGGAGTAACGCCCTCACCACGGAACATCGTAGGCGCAAAAGGCGGCGGAACGGTTCGCACAAGCCGCTGGCGCAGACGAAGGCATGGCCCGTCCAGGGCAGGAACAGGAGAAGACTTTATGGCCGAGACCAAAGCACGCGGCGGCATCGCCAAGCCGGTGACCCCTTCGCCCGAGCTGGCCAAGATCGTTGGTACTGCGGACCTCCCGCGCAGCGAGATCGTGAGCAAGCTGTGGGAATACATCAAGAAGAACAACCTGCAGAACCCGGCGAACAAGCGCGAGATCCTCGCTGACGACGTGCTGCGTCCGATCTTCGGCGCCGACAAGGTGACGATGTTCGAGATGAACAAGCACATCGCGAAGCACGTCAAGTAAGCCGGGCCGGGGCGCATGCCCCGCCGCTGAAAGCGCTTGGGGCGGGTTCCGGACGGAGCCCGCCCCTTTGCTTAGGAAGGACTAGAATGGCCGAACGTTTCGAGCGTCACCGCCAGCCCTGGCGCGCCGACGAGATCCAGAAGCTCCACACCCTCGCCAAGAAGGGCATGGCCCTCAAGGCGATCGCGAAGGCGCTCACCCGCAGCGAGGAATCGGTGAAGGAGCGCGCCAAGCTCGACGGGCTGAGCATCGCCAAGCTCCACTAGGGTGCGGGCTGGGGCCGGATCTCGATCCGCAAGATCCGCCCGACATGGGCCCGCTCGCTGCCGCTTTCCTCGAGCTTGAACACCAGCCCGCCGCCGGTGACCACGCTGCGCGCCAGCCCCGGCCAGGGCTCGCCCGCATTGACCGTCGCCCCCGGCAGGCACGTGGCGATCCGCTTCGCCATCGTCTCGTGGGTGATCTCGGGCGGCAGCATGGTCTGGCTGCAGAAATAGCCGTCGCTGCGGAAGCAGCCCCGCAGCAGCTTGGGCGCGAAGTCCGAGCGGTACAGCGCCTGATAGGCCTCCGCGTCCCCCACCGCGGCGGACAGCCGCCGCAGGTCCGCGCAGATCGGATCGTCCTGGACGAAGGGCGCCGCCACCAGCGCCATGCCAAGCAGAAGATGCATCCCCAATCTCCTTTCGCACCCGCAACGTCTCGCACCGCCGCTTGCCGCAGCGTGAACACCTGCTAGGCGCAGCGCAATGTATGACGCGATCATCCTGGGAGCCGGCGCCGCGGGGCTGATGTGCGCGCTCACCGCCGGCCAGCGGGGCAAGCGCGTGCTGCTCGTCGATCATGCCGATGCGCCCGGCAAGAAGATCCTCATCTCCGGCGGCGGCCGCTGCAACTTCACCAATATCGGCACCGCGCCCGACCGCTACCTCTCGCAGAACCCGCACTTCATGAAGTCCGCGCTCGGCCGCTACACCGCGCAGGAGTTCCTCGACCTGGTCGAGGCGCACCGCATCGCCTGGCACGAAAAGACCCTCGGCCAGCTCTTCTGCGACGGCTCGGCCCGCCAGATCGTCGATATGCTCCTCGACGAGTGCGAGCGCGGCGGCGTCGAGCTCTGGCTCGGCCACGCCCCCCAGGTCGAGCATGCCGACGGCCGCTTCCGCGTCACCTGCGGCAAGCGCACCGCCGAGGCGCCCGCGCTGGTGATCGCCACCGGCGGCCCCTCGATCCCCAAGCTCGGCGCCACCAGCTTCGCCTATGACCTCGCCCGCCGCTTCGGCCTCAAGGTGGTCGAGCCCCGCCCCGCCCTCGTGCCCCTCACCCTCAGCGGCGAGGAAGCGCTGTTCCGCGAACTCTCCGGCGTCTCCACCGAGGTGGTCGCCCGCGCCGGCAAGGCAGCCTTCCGCGAAGCCGCGCTGTTCACCCATCGCGGCCTCTCGGGTCCGGCGATCCTCCAGGTCTCCAGCTACTGGCGCCACGGCGAGAGCATCGGCATCGACTTCCTGCCGCAAGCCGAGCCCGGCTGGCTGCTCGCCGCCAAGCGTGCGCGCCCGCGCGTCACCCTGCGCAAGCTGCTCGGCGAAGCCCTGCCCGATCGCCTGGCCGACGCGCTGGCCGAGAAGCTCGCCCTCGCCACCGAGCTGGCCAACACCCCCGATCGCAAGCTCGACGACGCCGCCCGCCGCCTCGCCGACTGGCGCTTCAGCCCGAACGGCACCGAAGGCTATGCCAAGGCCGAAGTCACCGTCGGCGGGATCAGCACCGCCGAACTCAGTTCGCAGACGATGGAGGCCCGCAAGCTGCCCGGCCTCTACGCGATCGGCGAAGCCGTGGACGTTACGGGGTGGCTGGGCGGCTACAACTTCCAATGGGCCTGGGCGAGCGGCCGCGCGGCCGGTCTGGCACTCGCCCCAACCGCCTGATTTATCACATATTGCGGGTAATTTTGCGCAGTTTCCGTAGCGGAAACCGCCAGTTCGCACCATCGTGGCGGTTTTATTACGGTATTTTCACGTATTGAAATATTCGCCAATGACGAATGTTGCGCCATTGTGTCCTCTACAAAGGGATCATTGCCCGATCGTGCAGACTTTGCACCACGCGGGGACATGGTTCCCGGCTTCGAGCCTTCTGGAACCTTCAGGAGGTCTTTCGATGCATTGGTTTGAAGCCACGGCACCTATTCGTCTCAAGCTCTACGTAGCATTCAGTTCGCTGATCGGCGTGATGACGCTGGTCGCCCTCGTCGCGTTCCTCGCGCCGCTGATGATCGCGCTGCCGCTGGTCGCGCTGCTGATTGGCGGCGCCGCCATCCAGTGCGTCCGCTACCGCGCCGCGATCGCCAATCCCTATGTCGCCACCGTGGTCCGCATGGAAGCGCTTGCCGCCGGCGACCTCAACAGCCCGATCGAGTTCACCAACTATCAGGATTGCGTCGGCCGCATGACCAAGGCGATGCACACCTTCCGCGACAACGCGGTCGAGCAGCAGCGCCAGGCGGAGGAGCAGTCGATCGCCGTTTCGCATCTCGGCGCCAGCCTCGAGCAGCTGAGCCGCGGCGACCTTACCGCGAACATCGGTGACAGCTTCCCGGCCGGCTATGCCGAGCTCAAGGACCATTTCAACGCCGCGCTGGGCGCGCTGCGCGACCTGATCGGCTCGGTGATGCAGAGCGCCGAGACGATCCAGACCGGCTCGGCCGAGATCGCCTCGGCCTCTGAAGATCTTGCCCGCCGTACCGAGGCGAACGCCTCCAGCCTCGAGCAGACCACTGCCGCGGTCAGCCAGATGGACGGCCGCCTCAAGGCAACCGCCGCCGCCGCGGGCCGCACCGTCGAGCGCGCCGATGGCGCCATCGCCACCGTCTCGGGCGGCCGCGAGATCGCCGAGGAAGCCGTGCAGGCGATGACCCGGGTCAGCGAAAGCGCCAAGGGCATCGACAGCGTCATCGAGGGTCTCGACAAGATCGCCTTCCAGACGCGCGTTCTCGCGATGAACGCTGCGGTCGAAGCCGGCCGCGCCGGCGAGGCGGGCCGCGGCTTCGCGGTCGTCGCCGACCTGGTCAGCGCGCTCGCGATGCGCGCCGAAGAGGAAGCCGGCCGCGCCCGCGATCAGCTTACCGCCACTCAGACCGACATCGTCGCTGCGGTGGAGATGGTCCAGAAGGTCGACGGCGCCTTCGCCAACATCTCGAGCGATGTCGCCGAGGTCCACACCCTGCTCGGCGAGATGGCCAGCGACAACCAGGCCCAGGCCAACGCGATCACCGAGATCAGCCTGGCGATCAATACGATGGACCAGTCGACCCAGCAGAATGCCGCGATGGTCGAGGAATCCTCGGCGGCTGCCCGCAACCTGAGCAGCGAAGTCGACGCGCTCAGCGAGCAGGCCGGCAAGTTCGACGTCGGCGCCACCACCGTCCGCGCCCGCACCCCGGCCAAGGTCCCGTCGCGCCCGCAAAAGCAGCGCGGCTATGTCTCCCCGGTCAAGCCGCTCGCCACTGCCCGGCCGGCGGCACCGGCCTCCAGCGACGACTGGGCCAGCTTCTGATGACGGAGGGCGCCCGGAAACCCGCGCCCGTTGTTTGATACAAGCCCCCCCCAGGC
>NZ_JASATQ010000064.1:0-29088 GCF_038440415.1 Sphingomonas sp. OTU376
GAGAGGGACCATGGAGACGGAAATGACCGGCGGCTGCCAGTGCGGCCGGGTGCGCTATTCGGTGACGGTGCGTGACGACGAGGCCTATCTCTGCCATTGCCGCATGTGCCAGCGCGCCACCGGCGGCGTCTCGATCGCGTTCAAGAATGTCGCCAAAGCCGATGTCCGCTGGGAGCGCGAGCCCGAGCGCTACCCGTCTTCCCCGATCGCCCGGCGCGGCTTCTGCTACCAGTGCGGCACGCCGCTGACCTATGAAGCGCACGGCCATGACCGGCTCGACCTGACTGTCGGCAGCTTCGACGATCCGGACGGTTTCGTCCCCACCGAGCATTCGGGATGCGAAAGCTGGCACCGGGCGTGGCTTGACACGAGCCACCTGCCGGCATCACGGACCGACGAGAACCCGAGCCTCGTCAAACGCTGGATGGATAAAGTTGGCCGACTTCCCGATTGAAACGCATCGCTTCACCAGCTTCGACGGCGCCGAGCTTGCCTGGCATGTGATGGGCGAGGGGCGCGATGCGGTGCTGATCCACGGCTATGCCTCCACCGCGGAGATCAACTGGATCAAGTACGGCCATGCCGCCAGGCTCGCGGAGAAGGGCTTCCGGGTGATCATGCCCGATCTGCGCGGGCACGGGATGAGCGCCGCGCCGCACGATGCCGCCAGCTATCCGCCGGATGTGACCGCGCGCGACGGCCTGGCGCTGGTCGAGCATCTGGGCCTGACCGACTATGACCTGGGCGGCTATTCGCTCGGCGCGCGCACCACGGTGCGGATGATCGTCGACGGCGGCGCCACGCCGCGCAAGGTGATGCTCGCCGGCATGGGGCTTTCGGGCCTCACCGCCGCCTCGCGCACCGGCACCTATTTCCGCCGCGTGCTCACCAATCTGGGGACCTTCGAGCGCGGTTCGAGCGAATGGCTGACCGAGGCCTTCCTCAAGACTTCCAAGGCCGATCCGCTGGCGCTGCTGCCGGTGCTCGACACCTTTGTCGATACCCAGGAAGCGCATCTCGCCCGGCTGACCGAGGAGACCTTGGTCGTCGCCGGTGTGGAGGACGATCATAACGGCTCGGCGCATGAACTTGCCGACCTGCTGCCCAACGCCACCTTCGTCGAGATTCCAGGCAACCACATGAGCGCCGTCACCCGGCCGGAGCTGGGGCGCGCGATCGCCGATTTCTTCGCGGCTTGACCGCCCGGGAACGCATCTCCATCGTCGGCCCCATCCAGATATAAGAGGGGCCTTCCCATGATCCGTACCGGTATTTCGGCGCTCGCGCTTGCGGCCGCCCTAGTCGTCGCGCCAGCAGGTGCGCAGGACAAGACGCCGACCGCTGCAGAGGCCAAGGCGTTCGTCGCCGATGCCGAGGCGAAGCTCGGCGCCCAGGGCGTCGTCGCCGCGCGCGCCGATTGGGTGTACAGCACCTATATCAACCAGGACACCGAGGCGATGACCGCGCGCGAGGGCGCCAAGCTCACGTCGCTGCAGGTCGATCTCGCGCTGGGCGCGGCCAAGTACGCCAATGTGCCGGGCCTCGACTATGATACCAGCCGCAAGCTCGCGATGCTCCGCAACAAGATCGTGCTGCCGGCGCCGACCACCCCGGGCGCGGCGGAGGAGCT
Source organism: Sphingomonas sp. OTU376 (assembly GCF_038440415.1). Classification (NCBI taxonomy): domain Bacteria; kingdom Pseudomonadati; phylum Pseudomonadota; class Alphaproteobacteria; order Sphingomonadales; family Sphingomonadaceae; genus Sphingomonas; species Sphingomonas sp. OTU376. The sequence continues at coordinate 1,631 of NZ_JASATQ010000064.1, forward strand.
GGCCGGCCTCTCGGCCAAGATCACCGGCATCTATGGCGCGGGCAAGGGCACGCTGAACGGCAAGCCGATCAACGGATCGGACATCGAGGCGGCGATGGGCGAGGAGCGCGATCCCGCCAAGCTCAAGGAGATGTGGGTCAGCTGGAACGACAATGTCGGCGCGCCGATGCGCGGCGACTATGCCAAGCTGGTCGGCATCGCCAACAAGGGCGCGACGGGCCTCGGCTATGACGATGTCGGCGCGATGTGGCGTTCGGGCTATGACATGGATCCGTCCGCCTTCGCCGCGACCACCGACAAGATCTGGAACGACCTCAAGCCGCTCTACATCGCGCTGCACACCTATGTGCGCCGCAAGCTCAACGAGAAATATGGCAGCGCCGTCCAGCCCGCCAAGGGCCCGATCCGCGCCGATCTGCTCGGCAACATGTGGGCGCAGGAATGGGGCAATATCTATGACATCGTGGCGCCCGCCGGCGCCGGCAGCGTCGGCTATGACGTCGGCGAGCTGCTCAAGGCCAAGGGCTATGACCATCTCAAGATGGTGAAGGCCGGCGAGGGCTTCTACTCGTCGCTCGGCTTCGCGCCGCTGCCGGGCACCTTCTGGGAGCGCTCGCAGTTCGTGAAGCCGGCGGACCGCGAAGTCGTCTGCCATGCCTCGGCCTGGGACATCGACAATGTCGACGACCTGCGCATCAAGATGTGCATCAAGGTCAATGCCGACGACTTCGTGACCATCCACCACGAGCTCGGCCACAACTATTATCAGCGCGCCTACAACAAGCAGTCGACCCTGTACCTCGACGGCGCGAATGACGGCTTCCACGAGGCGATCGGCGACTTCATCGCACTGTCGATCACGCCGGACTACCTCGTCCAGATCGGCCTGCTCGACAAGTCGCAGGTGCCGAGCGCGGACAAGGACATCGGCCTGTTGCTCCGCCAGGCGATGGACAAGGTGGCGTTCCTGCCGTTCGGCCTGCTGGTCGACAAGTGGCGCTGGGGCGTGTTCTCGGGCCAGATCCCGACGAACGGCTACCAGGCCGGCTGGGACAAGCTGCGCCTGCAATATCAGGGCATCGTGCCGCCGGTGGCGCGCGACGAGACCCGCTTCGATCCGGGCGCCAAGTTCCACATCCCGGCGACCACGCCCTATACGCGCTACTTCCTGGCGCGGGTGCTCCAGTTCCAGTTCTACAAGGCGGCGTGCGACCAGGCCGGCTGGAAGGGCCCGCTCCATCGCTGTTCCTTCTACGGCAACAAGGAAGTGGGCGCGAAGCTCGACAAGATGCTGGCGATGGGCGCGTCCAAGCCCTGGCCGGACGCGCTGCATGAATTCACCGGCTCGCGCGAGATGTCGGGCAAGGCGATGGCGGAATATTTCGCCCCGCTGAAGAAGTGGCTCGACGAGCAGAACAAGGGCCAGCCGCAGGGCTGGTAAGCCTGGAAATACGGCCATTCCACTACCCCTGCGATGCGCTAGGCTATGCGCATCGCAGGGAGGGGTTCATGTCGATTCGCCTGGTTTTCGCAGCGCTGATGGCGCTGCCTTTCGTCGCGGCGGTGCAGCCCGCGGCATCGCAGGAAGTGCGGGTGCGGATCGTCGGCACCGGGCAATATGAAGCGCCGGCCAGCTCGATCGTGGTCACCGGCACCTTCTGGAAGGACGGCGAGAGCCAGGCCGAGGCGGATGCTGCCCTGGCGGCCAATTACGACGCGCTTGCCCGTGCGGTCGCGAAGCTCGGCCTGCCGGCGAGCGCGCTTGTCCGGGAGCCGAGGCCGACGGCTCTCCTGCCGACGACGAGCATTCTCACCGTGCCGACCGTAAAGGCCCCGCCGCCGCCACCGCCGCCGCCGGCATCCTCATCCGGCGCGCGCCTGGCGCCGCCGATCGTGACCACGCCGCGCATCACCATGCCGCCGCCACCCGTGCGGCGGCCCAATGCCACGGGCGGCTATACAGTCACGCTCGCCAATGCCGACCAGCTTGCGGAGCTGCGCCGGTTGCTCGCCGCTTCGACGATCAGCCTGGGTACAGAGCAATACAAGCTTGCCGATGAAGCGGCCGCGCGCCGCCAGGCGAAGACGCGGGCGGTCACCGCCGCACGGGCAGACGCGGATGCCTATGCCGCGTCGCTCGGCCTGAAGGCGGTTCGCCTCGTCCTCATCGATGAGGCGGGGCAGCTGACGCCGCCGGCGCTCGCGCGCATGCTCGAAGCCAGCGCGCCGCCCTATCGCCTGCGGACGGAACCCGCCAAGCCCGGCTTCGTGCGGGTTGAGGCGAGCGTCATGGCGGAGTTCGCGCTCACGCCCTAGCCGCGGATCGCGGCGCGGTGGCGCCCCGGCCCTTGCCGGTGACGCGGCGGCGGCTCAGGCCGGCGGGTCGCTGTCGGGGATCATGCCCTCGTCGGCGATCTGCGCGTCCCATTCGGCTGAGCTGTCGGTGCCGTCGGACTGGTGCGCGTGCGGCGCCTCGGCTTCGGGCTGTTCCTCGGGGTCGATCATGGTGACTCTCCTCAACAGGGCTGAACGCACCGCCGAGATAAGCTGTCCGCCCGGTCCCGTCATCCTACCCGAAGGAAGGATGACGGCGGACAGCCTTACCGGAACGGCGGCTCGTTGAACGCGCGCAGCTTGCGGGAGTGGAGCTTGGCGCCTTCGCGGCGCAGCTCCTCGCAGGTCTCGATGCCGATCTTGAGGTGCTCGGCGATCGCGCGCTCGTAGAACAGGTTCGCCTGGCCCGGCAGCTTGAGCTCGCCGTGGAGCGGCTTGTCCGAGACGCAGAGCAGCGTGCCATAGGGCACGCGGAAGCGATAGCCCTGGGCGGCGAGCGTGGCGCTCTCCATGTCGATGCCGACCGCGCGGCTGAGCGAGAAGCGCAGCGCTGATTGCGAGTAGCGCAGCTCCCAGTTGCGGTCGTCGGTGGTGACGATCGTGCCGGTGCGCAGCCGCTGCTTGAGCTCGTCGCCCGACTGGCCGGAGATGGTACCGGCGGCGCGGGCGAGGGCGAGCTGGACTTCGGCGATGGCCGGGATCGGGATCTCCGGCGGCAGCACGTCGTCCATGATGTGGTCGTCGCGCAGATAGGCGTGGGCGAGGACATAGTCGCCGATCCGCTGGCTCGGGCGCAGGCCGCCGCAATGCCCGATCATCAGCCAGGCCTCGGGGCGCAGCACCGCGAGGTGATCGGTGATCGTCTTGGCGTTGGACGGGCCGACGCCGATGTTGACCAGCGTGATGCCCGAGCCGTCCTTCGCCATCAGGTGATAGGCGGGCATCTGGTGGCGACGCCAGGCCGAGGTGTCGTTGAGCAGCCGGTCGGTATCGTCCCCGGCCTCGACCAGGAGGCCGCCCGCGCCCGAGACCCCGGTGAAGCGCGAGCCCTCACCGAGCTGGTCGACCGCCCAGCGGACGAACTCGTCGACATAGCGGTGATAGTTGGTGAACAGGATGTACTGCTGGAAATGCTCGACCGGGGTGCCGGTATAGTGGCGCAGGCGGGCGAGCGAGAAATCGGTGCGCAGCCCGTCGAACAGCGCGAGCGGCCGAGTCGAGTCCGAGGACATCCACAGCCCGTCGGCGATCTCGTCGCCGATATGCGCCAGCTCGGTCGCCGGGAAGTGACGGCCCAGCTCGGTGACCGAGATCTGGTCCATCGCCGCGATGTGGCCGGGATCGAGCACATAGGGGAAGGGGATTTCCTGCCGCCCGGTGACGGCATGGACCTCGACGTCATAGTCCTCGATCAGGAAGGTCAGCTGCTCGATCAGGTAGCGGCTGAACATCGCCGGGCGGGTGACCGAGATGCGATACTCGCCTTCCTCGACCAGCCGGCCGAACGAGCGGCGCGGGGTGGGGCGGTTGCGGTCAGTGCCGCCGCGATAGGTGACGCGCAGCTCGGGATAGGCGAAGCTGCCGTCGGTCCGGTCTTCCGGGCTCGGCGGCGTGCCTTCGCTGATATAGCGGTTCAGGGCGGCTTTGAGGCGATCGACCGAGGCGTTGTAGAGGCGCTCGAGATCGGCGACGATGTCGGATGCTTGAGTCATCTTGCAGGGCTAAGCGCCAAAAATGACTCTGGCAAGACCATGGGCCGAGGCAAGCCCCGGCCCAGGCTGGCCCTCCCCATAGGGGAGGAATTTTTTCCGGCTTATTTCTTGGCCGGCTTGGCCGCGGGTTCCTTGTCGCCGCCCAGCTGGGTGGCGGCATAGGCGGCACCGCCCACTGCGGCAGCGACTCCGGCGGCGATGCCGGCCGCGGCGATCGGATGCTCCTTCACCGCATTGACGGTCGCATCGACTGCGTCGCCGATCGCTTCCTGCGCCTGGGCGAGGAAGCTCTTCGCCTCGTCCCTGGCTTCGGCGACGGTCTCGGGAAGTGCGTTGGCGGTTTCGGTATCGGCCATGTCGGTCCCTTTCTGAAAAGCTCGCCAGATCAACTCCGGCGAGCCTTCCAAGGTTCCGTTACGCTGCCGTGTTCAGCTCACAGCTTGCCGAGAAGATACTCGGCCGAGCTCACTTCGAACTGGCCCGGCGCCTCGACGTTGAGCTGCTCGACCACGCCGTCATTGACCAGCATCGAGAAACGCTGTCCGCGCGTGCCCATGCCGAACTTCGAGCCGTCCATGGTCAGGCCCAGCGCCTTGGGGAAATCGCCATTGCCGTCGGCGAGCATCGTCACCTTGCCCTCGACGCCGCTGGCCTTGCCCCAGGCGCCCATCACGAAGGCGTCGTTGACCGCGGTGCAGGCGATCTCGTCCACGCCCTTCGCCTTGATCTCTTCGGCCTTCTCGACAAAGCCCGGCAGGTGCTTGGCCGAGCAGGTGGGGGTGAAGGCACCCGGTACCGAGAAGATCGCCACCTTGCGGCCGGCGAAATAGTCGTCCGAGGAAATCTGGTCGGGGCCAGCCTCGGTCACCTTGACGAAGGTTACGCTGGGAATGCGGTCGCCAACCTGGATGGTCATTCTTCTCTCCTGGAAATGAGTCGTGCCGCTCCATCGGCTTGTGGCGGGTGATTTTCAAGCGTGCGGAGCCGAAGTGGTGCGGCTACGTTGATCGGGCATGGACTCGACACCTTTCCTCACCGGCCAGTTCCTCCTCGCCATGCCGGGCATCGGCGATCCGCGCTTCGAACGCGCGGTGATCGCGATGTGCGCGCACGACGATGAGGGGGCGCTCGGCATCGGCATCGGCGACACGATCGAGGGGCTGACCCTCCATGACCTGCTCAAGCAGTTCGAGATCGAGCCGGGCGACGCGCCCGACACGCCGGTGCATTTCGGCGGCCCGGTCGAGCCGCGTCGCGGCTTCGTCCTCCATTCGCCCGACTGGGGCGGACAGGACACGATCGATGTCGACGGCCGCTGGGCGCTGTCGGGCACGATCGACGTGCTGCGGGCGATCGCCGAGGGCACCGGCCCCGCCAAATATCTGGTCGCGCTCGGCTATGCCGGCTGGAGCGAGGGGCAGCTCGACAGCGAGATGGCGCGCCATGGCTGGTTCAACACCGCCGGCACGCCCGACCTGATCTATGACATCGACGCCGAGGACCGCTGGGCAGTCGCCTTTGCCGGCGCCGGCATCGATCCCCGCCTGCTCTCGAACAGCGCGGGGACCGCCTGACGCCCTAGTGCGTCGGGTCCGCCGGCGTCTCGTCGTCGCCGCGGACATAGACCTTGCCTTCCAGCACCTTGATCCGCACCACCGTGTCCTGGTGCGGGGTCGAGCAGAAGCTGCCGGTGGTGTTGACGTCCATCTTCTCGTGCGTGTCGCGCTGGCGCAGCACGAAGCGTACCGGCAGCGCGCAGGTCTTCGGCCCGCCATTCTTGAAGCGCAGCGTCGCCTTCAGCGGCTCCAGCGCATTGCCCATCTGGTTGTCGCTCCAGCGCGGCGAGCGGCCCGGGCTGGCGGAATCGACATAGAAGCCGACCACGTCGTAATTCGCGGTCTCGTTGATGATGACCATGCAGCCGAGCTTCCAGCAGTTGACCTTCACCTGCTCGGGATAGTTGCGCATCATCGCTGCCCAGGCCCGCGCGTCGCCGCCGGGGTCGCCGACATCGCGGATGATGCCGGCGCTGTCCTGCGCAAGGGCAGGCAGGCTGGGGGCGAGCGAAAGGAGCAACGCAGACGCAAGGAACCTGAGCATGGGTGAACTCGCAATGTGGATTGTGACGCGAGCCACGATTTGCCCGGTCCCGCGGCTTTCGTCACCGCCCAAAAATTGGGGTACCACCATTTCCGGCGGAGTTACCGCCCGACCGTACCACGGCCGGGCGGTACCAATTGTCAGGCCGGCTCGGCCACGCGGACGCGCAGCGCCCGTGCCGCGGCGACCATCGCGTCGATCGCCGGCTTCACTTCCTCCCATTTGCGGGTCTTGAGCCCGCAATCGGGGTTCACCCACAATTGCTCGGGCGCGAGGTGCGCCTGGGCGAGCTTCATCAGTTCGACCATCTCGTCCTGTGTCGGCACGCGCGGCGCGTGGATGTCGTACACGCCCGGCCCGATCGCGCTCGGGTAGCGATAGGCGGCGAATCCTTCGAGCAGCTCCATCTGCGAGCGCGCGGTCTCGATCGAGATCACATCGGTATCCATCGCGCCGATCGCCGGCAGGATGTCGTTGAACTCCGAATAGCACATGTGGGTGTGGATCTGCGTCGCGTCAGCCACGCCCGCCGCGGTCAGGCGGAAGGCATCGACCGCCCAGTCGAGATAGGCATCCCAGTCGCGCCGGCGCAGTGGCAGGCCTTCGCGCAGCGCTGCCTCGTCGATCTGGATCGCCTTGCAGCCGGCCGCCTCCAGGTCGAGCACTTCGTCGCGGATCGCCAATGCGATCTGCTGGCACGATGCCGCACGCGGCTGGTCGTCGCGCACGAAGCTCCAGTTGAGGATCGTCACCGGGCCGGTGAGCATGCCCTTCACCGGCTTGTCGGTGAGCGACTGCGCATAGCGCCACCATTCCACCGTCATCGGCTCGGGCCGCGAGACATCGCCATAGAGGATCGGCGGCCGCACGCAGCGCGAGCCATAGGACTGGACCCAGCCATTCACCGTGAAGGCGAAGCCGGCGAGCTGCTCGCCGAAATACTGGACCATGTCGTTCCGCTCGAACTCGCCATGTACCAGCATGTCGAGCCCGGCTTCCTCCTGCCAGCGGATCGTCCGCGCGGTCTCCTCGCGCAGGAACCGCTCATACGCCGCGCTGTCGAGATTGCCGCGATTATGCTCGGCCCGGGCGTGGCGCACTTCGGCGGTCTGCGGGAAGGAGCCGATCGTGGTGGTCGGGAAGGGCGGCAGGTCGAGCACTTCCGCCTGCACCACGGCGCGCGCGGCATAGGGCGAGGTCCGCTCGCGCATCGCCGCGCTCACCGCCGCCATCCGCGCCGCGACCTTCGGATCGTGGATGCGCGGCGAGACCTTGCGCGCCGCAGCCGCCGCACCCGATGCGGTGAGCTTCGCGGCCACCCAGTCGCGCCCGCCATTGAGCGCATCCTTGAGCGTCGCCAGCTCGTCGATCTTCTGCACGGCAAAGGCGAGCCACTGCTTCACTTCGTCGTCAAGCTTCGGCTCCAGCGCCAGGTCCACCGGCACATGAAGCAGCGAGCAGGAAGGCGCGATCACCAGGTCGCGCGTCGCCGCGATCGGCTCCAGCCGGTCGAGCAGCCTTTCCAGGTCGGCGCGCCAGATGTTGCGCCCGTCGATCACGCCGAGCGAGAGCAGCAGCCCCTTGGGCGCGGCGACCAGTATCTTGTCGAGCTGGTCCGGCGCGCGGACGAGATCCAGGTGCAGCCCGGCCACCGGCAGGTTCACCGCCAGCGTCAGATTATCCTCCAGCGCGCCGAAATAGGTGGCGAGCATGATCTTCAGGCCCAGACGCGGCAGCTTGGCATAAGCGCGGGTGATCGCGGCGCGCTGCCGCTCGTTGAGGTCGGTGGCAAGGATCGGCTCGTCGATCTGCACCCATTCGGCGCCGGCATGCTGAAGCTGGGTCAGCACCGCCGAATAAAGGCCGAGCACTTCGTCGAGATAGTCGAAAGGATCGACGTCGCGGCCCTTGGCCAGGCTCAGCCAGGTGACCGGCCCGAGTAGCACCGGCCGCGTCTCGTAGCCGAGCGCCCTGGCCTCGCGATATTCGTCGACGATTTTGGCGGAGGAGAGGGCGAGCTTCTGCCCGGCGACCAGCTCGGGCACCATGTAATGATAATTGGTGTCGAACCATTTGGTCATTTCCTGCGCGGTGTGGCCATGGCCATGCGCGCAGCCGCCAGTCTCCCCGGTCGTGCCGCGCGCCATCGCGAAATAGGTGCCGAGGTCGGCGGTGCCGGCGGCGACGCGGTAGCGCTCCGGGATCGCGCCCAGCATCAGACTGGTGTCGAGCACATGGTCGTAGAAGGAGAAGTCGTTCGACGGCAGCCAGTCGACTCCGATCGCGGCCTGGCGGGCCCAGGCGGCGGCGCGCAGCCCTGCGGCGGAATCTAGCAGTTCGGCTTCGGTGGACTTGCCGCTCCAGAACTTCTCCAGAGCGAATTTCAGCTCGCGCCGCGGACCGATCCGCGGAAAGCCGAGCGTGGCAACAGTGACGGTCATGGTCTTCATACCCCGATGAAGGGCGGGGGAGACCGGCATGGACACGCACACGCACCGCGAACGAATAGCCCGGCCGCGGCAAGCAGGCGGCCAGACCGGGCACCCCGCCGGTGGACGTTATCGCGTCAAAGGCAGGTCTCCTGGCTCACGGGTCAGCGCGGACGATCCGTCTTCCCAGGGTTGCCCCCAGTGACATGCTGGACCGCCGCTCGCCGCTTACAGTTGCGGGGGCAGCGCCGGAATCGCACCGGCTTCCCGTCTTAGCTTCCGCGCGGATTTGGCCCGGCGGAAGAACCTCGACCGCTTAAGCATCCGCCTGTCGGGATGGTTCGTCAAGGGTGATATAAAGAATTCTTTATATGATGGTTTCGGGAGAGCCTCTATTCCGTCATGCTGAACTTGTTTCAGCATCCAACTCTACCCCAGCGATACCGCTCGAGGCGCGTTGGACCCTGAAACAAGTTCAGGGTGACGGAGGATTGGAAGCGGAAATCACCGCTTCCCAGCCAGTTCCCGCCCAAGCCGGTCCACCCGCAGCCACCGCCCGCCGGCGTACCAGTGATGCTCGCCATCCCCCGTCAGCGAGCAGCCGATGCAGACTTCGGCGACACCCTTCTCGAACGGCATCGCCCCGTCGTATCGCCGCGCGATCACCAGGTGCAGCGCGCGGTCGATATAGCCGATCTTGCCGTTCCATTCGGAACGTGCACGCCCGTCGACGAAGGGATCGGCGCCATTGTCCATCACCATCACCGGCGCGCTGCGACCGTCGCGGGCGACATAATGGAAGCTCTTGCCGACATGGACGGTGGCCAGTCCGCCCCGGTCATGGTCGAGCTTCATCCGATGCGCCGGCGCCAGCCGGATCGTGCCGTCGGCGTCCTGCGCCGCGCAGTCCGGGAAGGTGTCGAGCTCGCCGCCGCGCGGGGCGTAGAAGCAGGGGAGGGGGTAGCGCTGCGGAGCCGGTTCGGCGGGTGCCGCGAGCGTCACGAGCGGAAGAAACAGCCAGTGCATGGGGCGAGGCTATCATGGCGCTGTGCCTAGCACAAAGACCGGCTCGCCGTGACATATAAAGATATCTTTATATCGGGATTGCGCGGCCAGGGCGAAGCCTGTAGGGCGCCCGCATCCGCCGCCGGTGATTCCCGGCGCGTAACCGATTCACATCTGGAGACAGCTCGTGGCTACCGTGCTCGACAAGGACTATGTCATCAAGGACCTCTCGCTTGCCGCCTTTGGCCGCAAGGAAATCGAGATCGCCGAGACCGAAATGCCGGGCCTGATGGCGCTCCGCGCCGAGTTCGGTGCTTCGAAGCCGCTCAAGGGCGCGCGCATCACCGGCTCGCTGCACATGACGATTCAGACCGCCGTGCTGATCGAGACCCTCAAGGAACTCGGCGCCGAGCTGCGCTGGGCGACCTGCAACATCTACTCGACCCAGGACCATGCCGCGGCCGCCATCGCCGAGGCCGGCATCCCCGTCTTCGCCGTCAAGGGCGAGACGCTCGAAGAATATTGGGATTACGTCATCCGCATCTTCGACTGGGGCCAGGACCAGACCTGCAACATGATCCTCGACGACGGTGGCGACGCCACCATGTTCGCGCTGTGGGGCGCGCGCGTCGAGGCGGGTGAGGAACTGTTCACCCCGTCGAACGAAGAGGAAGAGATCTTCGTCGCCACGCTGAAGCGCTTCCTTGCCGAGCGTCCGGGCTACCTGACCAAGACCGTCGCCACGATCAAGGGCGTGTCGGAAGAGACCACCACCGGCGTGCACCGCCTGTACGAGCTGTCGAAGAAGGGCAAGCTCCCGTTCCCGGCGATCAACGTCAACGACAGCGTCACCAAGTCGAAGTTCGACAACCTCTATGGCTGCAAGGAATCGCTGGTCGACGCGATCCGTCGCGCCACCGACGTGATGCTCGCCGGCAAGGTCGCCTGCGTCGCCGGCTTCGGTGACGTCGGCAAGGGTTCGGCCGCGTCGCTCCGCAACGGCGGTGCCCGCGTTCTGGTCACCGAGATCGACCCGATCTGCGCGCTGCAGGCGGCGATGGAGGGCTATGAAGTCGTGACGATGGAAGAGGCCGCCACCCGCGCCGACATCTTCGTCACCGCCACCGGCAACGAAGCCGTGCTCACCGTCGACCACATGCGCGCGATGAAGAACATGGCGATCGTCTCGAACATCGGCCACTTCGACAGCGAGATCGAGATCGCCGGCCTGGCGAACTTCAAGTGGACCGAGATCAAGCCGCAGGTCGACGAAGTCGAGTTCCCGGATGGCAAGAAGATCATCGTGCTGTCGAAGGGCCGTCTGGTGAACCTCGGCAACGCGACCGGCCACCCGTCGTTCGTGATGTCGTCGTCCTTCACCAACCAGGTCCTCGCCCAGATCGAGCTGTGGACCAAGTCGGACGAGTACAAGAACGACGTGTACGTCCTGCCGAAGCACCTCGACGAGAAGGTCGCGGCGCTGCACCTCGACAAGCTCGGCGTGAAGCTGACCAAGCTGACCCAGAAGCAGGCGGACTATATCGGCGTCACCGTCGAGGGTCCGTTCAAGCCGGATCACTATCGCTACTGATCCTTCGCCGTCAGGCGAATGAAAGGGCCGCGCTTCCCCCCGGGAGGCGCGGCCTTTTTCGTTGGCGCGGGCCGACTGCCGTACTGTTGTAATCTCGCAACACGCCGCAACAAACTGTTGTCGCAAGGCAACCAAAACCCGCATTTCCGCGTCATGGCAAAGTCAGGGACAAAAGCCGGCAACAATCGGCTCCGAGGTCGCACGGTCAGTTTATTAAAGGGGATGTATCATGCGTAGCTCTTGTGCGCTCACCCGGCGCGGCCTGTCCTTTACCGCGTCGGTCGCCGTTCTTGCTCTAGCCCAGATCGCCACGCCGGCAGCCGCGCAGACCGCGGACCAGACGCCGGCGCCCGCCGAGGCGCAGGCCGCGGTTCCGGAACAGGCCGATCAGGCCGCGCCGCAGGAAGGCGCCATCGTCGTCACCGGTTCGCGTATCCGCCGCCAGGATTTCGAGACGCCGAACCCGGTCGTGACCCTGGGCGCCCAGACGCTCCAGGAATCGGGCACCACCAACCTCACCGACTTCCTCACCGGCTATCCGGCGCTGCAGGGCTCGGCGACTTCGGGCAACAACTCGGGTGACCGCGCCGGCATCGGCTATACCGGCCTCAACCTGCTCGACCTGCGCAATCTCGGCACCCAGCGCACGCTGGTGCTGGTCGACGGCCGCCGCCACGTCTCGGGCGTGCCGGGCACCGCGTCGGTCGACATCAACACCATCCCCAACGACCTGGTCGAGCGCATCGAAGTGCTCACCGGCGGCGCCTCGGCCATCTACGGTGCCGACGGCGTCAGCGGCGTCGTCAACTTCATCATGAAGAAGAACTTCCAGGGCATCAGCGCCCGCGCCCAGGCGGGCATCTCCGAATATGGCGATGCCGGCCAGCGCATGTTCTCGATCACCGCCGGCAAGAACTTCGCCGACGGCCGCGGCAACATCGCCATCGCCTATGAATATGGCGAGGAGGATCGCCTCGATTCGCACGATCGCCAGCGCTACAGCGGCACCAACCAGGTCGGCTTCTATCGCAACCCGAACGGCACCACGCCCACCTATGTGCCGCTCAACGACATCCGCTATTTCGACACCGCGCGTCAGGGCGGCATCGATCTCGATTTCGACGGCCTGCCCGACTATTTCGTCGGCGCCAACGGCCTGACCCCCTATGATCCGGGCAAGTTCGTGCGCACCGCCTTCCAGCAGGGCGGCAGCGGCACGCTGGTCTCCGACTATGGCAACGACCTGCTGCCGGAAGTGAGCCGCCATGTCGTCAACGCGATCGCGCATTTCGACGTCAGCCCGGCTTTCTCGGTCTTCGCCGAGGCGAAGTACGCGCGCACGCACAGCTATTCGCTCGCCCAGCCGACCTTCGACTATTACCTCCTGATCCCGGAGGATAACCCCTATATCCCGGCCGCGCTGCGGCCGCTGATCGCCGCCACCGGCAATGGCGGCGTGCTGATGAACCGCGACAATTTCGATTTCGGCCAGCGCGGTGAGGACATCACCCGCGAGACCTATCGCGGCGTGTTCGGCGTGCGGGGCGACCTGAGCAGCCACCTCAACTACGAAGTGTCGTACACCTATGGCCGCACCGACGTGTCGAGCCGCTACCTGAACGACATCCTCGACGACCGCTTCTATGCCGCGATCGACGTGGTGCAGGGCGCGAACGGCCCGACCTGCCGGGTGAACGTCAACCCGGCCTGGACGCCCGACCAGCCCTATGCGAGCCGCGACGTCTTCTCGCCGACCACCTTCCGTCCGGGCGAGTGCGTGCCGCTCAACCTGTTCGGCGAGGGCGCCGGCAGCCAGGCGGCCTATAACTGGATCAAGGCCGACACGCTCGATCGCGCCCGCATCCAGCAGCACGTCGCCACCGCCTATCTGTCGGGCGACCTTGGCGGCCTGTTCACCATGCCGGGCGGTGGCCAGGTCGGCTTCTCGGTCGGCGCGGAATATCGCAAGGAAAAGAGCAGCTTCACCGCCGATCCGCTGGCGGCGCAGGGCCTGACTTTCGCCAACTCGCTCAGCAATGACGGCGGCGAATATGACGTGAAGGAAGTGTTCGGCGAGCTCAACGTGCCGCTGCTCACCGACACCATCGTCCACCGCCTCGAAGTGGGCGGCGCGGTGCGCTTCTCCGACTATTCGTCGATCGGCCACACCACCACCTGGAAGCTTGATGGCAAGTTCGCGCCGGTGCGCGACATCACCTTCAACGGCACCTATTCGAAGGCGGTGCGCGCGCCGAACATCGGCGAGCTCTATGCGGGCAATTCGCAGACCTTCGAGTTCATCACCGATCCGTGCCTCCCGGCCGAGATCCAGTTCGGTACCCAGTATCGCGCGGCGAACTGCCAGGCGCTGCTGAGCTCGCTGGGTGCCAACCCGGCGACCTATACCGACGCGCGCTCGACCAACCTGCCGGGCTTCGCCGGCGGCAACCCGAACCTGAAGCAGGAAGAGGCGACGACCTGGACCGCCGGCGTGGTGCTCCAGCCGAGCTTCATCCCGGGCCTGTCGCTGCGTGCCGACTGGTATGACATCAAGCTGAAGAACGCGATCAACCAGGTCACCTCGCAGCAGCTCGCCGAGCTCTGCGTCGACCAGCCGACGCTCAGCAACCCGTTCTGCGCGGGCATCACCCGTCAGAACGGCGCGACCGGCAACGCCGCGGCGGGCAACATCGTCAGCTTCAACGTCGTGCCGCAGAACGTGGCGCAGTTCCGCACCGCGGGCCTCGACGTGAACTTCAACTACCGCCTGAAGACCGACAATGCCGGCACCTTCAGCCTGAGCGTGGTCGGCAACTATCTCGATCGCCTCGAGTTCATCGGCACCCCGGGCGCCGATGTGACCAACTCGCGCGGCGAGACCTATGCCCCGAAGTACACGGTCAACGCCGATCTCACCTGGCAGCTGGGCGGGTTCACCGCGAACTACGGCATCCTGTGGTTCGACAAGACCTCGCGCTACACCAACCAGCAGATGGCCGGCGATCCGACCATCGTCGCGGAGGAATACAAGTACCTCAAGCAGCGTTGGCAGCACGATATCTACCTGAGCTACGATATCGACCAGCGCTTCCAGATCTATGGCGGCGTGCGCAACCTGTTCGGCCAGATGCCCGAGCTCGGCACGCGCATCTATCCGGTCAACGCCGTCGGCCGCTTCGGCTATGTCGGCGCCAAGGTGAAGCTGCCGAACCTGTTCTGATCGGCAACTTCGCCCTGAAGCGAAAAAAGGAAGGGCCCGGCGGCATGCCGGGCCCTTTTCGTTTGGCGACAAACTGTCCTAAGGGACGGAGATGATCCCCCGGAACGGCGCGCTTTGATCCACATCACGCAATCGGCCGCGGTGCTCGCGGGCGCGGCGCTGGCGTTGCTGGTGATCGGCGGCGTCTGGGCGCTGTTCGCCGGCCTGCGTGCCCGTGCCGACGCGACCTCGATCGCCGAGGCCAATGCCCGGCTCGCCGCGCTGGTCAGCGGTTCGCCGGCCCAGGCGATGCTGGTGCGTGCCGATGGCCGGCTCGAGCTGTCGCGGCGGCTGGGGGACTGGCTTGGCTTCCAGGATCTGCCGCGCGAGCTGGACGAACTGACCGGAGCAGGGACCGGACTGCTGCCCGAGGATGCCGATGCCCTCGGCGCGCATGTCGCGGCCGCGCAAAAGGCCGGCAAGCCGTTCAGCCTTTCCGTCCGTGCGCTCGGCTCGGAACGTGCGCTGCTGGTGATCGGTGAGCGCGCGCCGCAGACCGTCAACGCTCCTGGCGGCGTCGTGCTCTGGTTCCTCGACGCGACCGAGAGCCAGGACGAGATCAACCGCCTCCAGCGCGAGGCTACCCGGCTGCGCGCCGCCTTCGACGCGCTCACCGCGCTGATCGAGGCTGCGCCGATGCCGATGTGGTATCGCGGCGGCGACCTTCGCCTGCTCATGGTCAACTCGGCCTATGTCGAGGCCGTGGAGGGCAAGGATTCCGAGGATGTCGTCGAGCGCGGGCTTGAGCTGATCGAAGGCGTCGGCCTGGGCGGGCCGCTCGCCAATGCCGCGATCGCCCGCGACACCGGTGAGCCGCAGACCGCGGCGATGCCCGCCACGATCGGCGGCAAGCGCCGGATGCTGCGCCTCCACGATATGCCCTTGCCCACCGGCGGCGTCGCCGGCTTCGCGGTCGATATCGAGGAGCTGGAGCAGGCGCGCGGCGGTCTCAAGCGCTTCGCAGCTGCCCAGCGTGCGATGCTCGATCGGATCTCGGCCGGCGTCGCCCAGTTCGGTGCCGATCGCAGCCTGATCTTCTCCAACCAGCCGTTCCGCCGGATGTTCGCGATCCGCAACGAATGGCTGGCGGATCGCCCTGAATTCGATCGCGTGCTCGATCGCATGCGCGAGGCCAATCGCCTGCCCGAAGTGCGCGACTATCCGGCCTGGCGGGCGGAGCGGGCGCACTGGTTCGTGTCGCCCGATGCGATCGAGGAGACCTGGAGCCTCGGTGCCACCCATATGCGCGTCGTCGCCCAGCCGCTGCCCGAAGGCGGGCTGCTGCTGCTGTTCGAGGACCAGACCCAGCAGTTCGAGCTGCAGCGCGAGCATGGCGAGATGCAGCAGGTGCGCACCGCCACGCTGGAGAGCCTTGCCGAAGCGGTCGCCGTGTTCGGCAAGGGGCGGCTCCAGCTGTGGAACCGCAAGTTCCGCCAGGTCTGGGGCTTTGAGGACAGCTTCCTCGACAGCCATCCGCAGGTGCCGCAGCTGGTCCGCGCCTTTGGGCCGAAGCTGGTCAAGGCGTCGCGCGCGGACATCATCGGCGACCTGATCCGCATCGCCGCGCAGGAGCGCCAGTCACGCGGCTCCAGCATCGCCTTTGCCGATGGCCGCCATTTCGACGTGACCGCGGTGCCGCTGCCCGACGGCAATGCGCTGGTGACTATGCTCGATACCACCGATCATCACCGCGCCGAGCGCGCGCTCAGCGCCCGCAACGAAGCGCTGGAAGCGGCGGACCGGGTCAAGACCTCGTTCCTCGCCAACATGAGCTATGAGCTGCGCACCCCGCTGACCTCGATCAAGGGCTTTGCCGAGATGCTCAACGGCGGGTTCGCCGGCCCGCTTTCGGAGAGCGGGCAGGAATATTCGGACGCGATCCTGATCTCGGTCGACCGGCTCGGCACGATGATCGACGAAGTGCTCGATCTCACCCAGAGCGAAGGTTCGCCACTCGAGAAGGCGCCGGTTGATATCGAGCACGCCGCGCAGAATGCCGCCGAAGCGATCGCGCCGCTGGCCAAGGCCAAGCATATCGAGCTGGTGGTCGAGAATGCCGGCACCGCCGGTGCGATCACCGGTGATGCGCGCCGCGTCCGCCAGGTGATCGAGCATCTGCTGCGCCACGCCGTCTCGCAGACGCCGGAGCAGGGCAGGGTGCTGCTCCATCTCGACGGCAACAGCCGCGTCGCCCGCGTGATCGTCTCCGACAATGGCCCGGGCATGACCCCCGAGCAGGTCGCCACCGCCTTTGATCGCTTCGCCCAGTTCGGCAACGCCCGCGGCAGCCAGCGCTCGCTGGGCCTGGGCCTGCCGCTGGCGAAGCAGTTCGTCGAGGCGCATCGCGGGCGGATCGAGCTGATCTCCGAACCGGGCGAGGGAACGCTGGTAACCGTGGAACTGCCGCGGCGATGATCCTCTCCAGCCTCGATCAGTCGCTCGAACTCGGCCGCCGTCTCGCCGGGCTCGCCCGCCCCGGCGACGTCATCGCGCTTTCCGGCCAGCTAGGCGCCGGCAAGACCAGCATCGCCCGCGGTCTGCTCGCCGCGCTGGGATTGGAAGGCGAGGCGCCGTCGCCCAGCTTCGCGATCGTCCAGCCCTATGAGCCGCCCGAGGTCCGTTTCCCGGTGCTCCATGTCGATCTCTACCGGCTCGACGATCCATCCGAGGCCGAGGAACTGGGCCTCGACGATGCCCGCTATGATTCGCTGCTGATCGTCGAATGGCCCGAGCGGCTGGGCGAGACAGCATGGCACGATGCGCTGTGGTTGTCCCTCGATGTGGCACCGGACGGCGCGCGCGTCTTGACAGCGAAGGTGCCGGCGGCATGGAAGGACCGATGGTTTCTGACATGAATCCGCCCGCCGCGGCGCCCGACTTCCTTGTTGCCGCTGGTTGGGGCGGAGCCGAGATCCGCCCGCTCGCCGGCGACGCCTCGTTCCGCCGCTATTTCCGGGTGGTGGAGCATGACCGCACCGCGATCCTGATGGACGCGCCGCCCCCGCATGAGGATCCGCGTCCCTTCATCAACATCGCCCGCTGGCTGACCAGCCACGGCTTCGCCGCGCCGGAGATCCTCCACGAGGACCTGGCCGAGGGCCTGGTCCTGATCCAGGATTTCGGCGACGCCCGCATGCGTGAGACCGTCGACGCCGCGCCGGAGAGCGAGCTGCGCCTCTACGAAGAGGCGATCGACCTGCTCATCCGCCTGGCCGAATACCCGGCCGCGGACATCCTCAAGCCCTACAGCCTGGCCGAGTATCACCGCGAGGCGGACCTGCTCCCCGAATGGTATTGCCCCGCGGTCGGCCTGGAGGTCGACATCGACGGATACCGCAAGGCCTGGGACGAAGCGCTGGCGCCGGTGCTCGCGGGTCACACGCCTGTCACGGTGCTGCGCGACTACCATGTCGAGAATCTCATGCTGATCGACGGTAGCGCGGAAACCTTGGGCCTGCTCGACTTCCAGGACGCCCTGGCGGGCCATCCCGCCTATGACCTCGTCTCGCTGCTGCAGGACGCCCGCCGCGACGTGCCCGAAAGCCTCGAGACCGCGATGCTCGATCGCTACAAGCGCATCACCGGCGCCGGCGACGCGTTCGATGTCGCCTATCACGTGCTCGGCGCGCAGCGGAACGCCAAGATCGTCGGCATCTTCACCCGGCTGTGGCAGCGCGACGGCAAGCCGCGCTATCCGGGCCTGTGCCCGCGCGTCTGGACCTATCTCAACCGCGACCTCCGGCACCCCGCGCTCAAGCCGGTCGCCGACTGGTTCGCAGCCAATATCCCCGTCGACATGCGCGGCGATCCCCTCGCACTGACCAAGGCATAAGACCGGGGCAATGAAACCCTCCGCCACCTATTCGCTGCGCCCGAACCCGGACGTCGCCATGCCCGAGACCGCAATGGTGATGGCCGCCGGCCTCGGCAAGCGCATGCGCCCGCTCACCGTCACGCGCCCAAAGCCGCTGGTCGAAGTCGCCGGCAAGCCGCTGCTCGACCATACGATGGATCACCTGCGCGAGGCCGGGATCAAGCGCGCCGTGGTCAACGTCCACTACCTCGCCGACCAGGTCGAGGCGCACCTCAAGGCCCGCGCCGGCGGCATCGACGTGCAGATCTCGGACGAGCGCGCCCAGCTGATGGAGACCGGCGGCGGCATCGTCCAGGCCCGTGAGATGCTCGGCGACCAGCCCTTCTTCACGGTGAACAGCGACACGCTCTGGGTCGACGGCCCGATCGGCTCCCTCAACGCGCTCGCCGCCGCCTGGGACGATGAGAAGATGGACGCGCTGCTGCTGCTCGTGCCCCTGGCGCGCGCATACAGCCACAAGGGCATGGGCGATTTCCGCCTCGATCCGCTCGGCCGCATCACCGAGCGCCGCAAGCCCGGCCGCCTCGCGCCCTTCGTCTATGCCGGCGCCCAGATCATCCACCCCCGCGTGATCCGCGACTGGCCCGAGGGCCCGTTCTCGACCAATTTGTTCTGGAACCGCGCGATGGAGCAGGGGCGGTTGTGGGGCACGGTCCACCAGGGCCTGTGGTTCGACGTCGGCACCCCCGGCGCGGTCAAGGAAGCCGAAGAGATACTGGCGACGGTCTAAACCCGTCATCCCGGCGAACGCCGGGCTCTCAGGCCGTATCCCGACCCCTCAACACATTCCTTCATCCCCGCGAAGGCGGGGATCCATTCTGGCTGACCGAAATGAGTCCCATTGCCTTCAGCGACAATGGATCCCCGCCTGCGCGGGGATGACGATAGAAGGGCGATGCTCTAGGCTTTCCCGAACCCATGCCCGACGCCCTCCACCTCTACACCATCCCCCCGCACCGCGCCTTCGCGGATGCGCTGGCGAACGGGCTGATTCAGCGCTTCGGTAGCGACCCGATGGGCCTCGCCCGCGGCCTCGTCCTGCTCCCCAACAACCGCGCCAAGAAGGCGATCCAGGACGCGTTCGTCCGCGCCAGCGGCGGCGGCCTGCTGCTGCCCCGCCTCGTCGCGGTCGGCGATCCCGAGCTCGACGAAGCGGTGTTCGATGCCGCCGCCGATCCCGATCCCGTGCCCCCCGCGGTCACCCCGCTCCAGCGCCAGCTCATCCTCGCGCGCCTCATCCAGCAGGCCGAACCCCGCCACGACGCCGCCGAAGCCGTCCGCCTCGCCGGCGAGCTTGCCGAGACGCTCGACCAGCTGCTGATCGAGGAAGTCCCGCTCACCCGCCTGACCGATCTCAAGTTCGAAGGCGAGTTGCAGAGCCATTGGGACAAGTCGCTCAACCTGTTCCGCATCGTCCTCGAGCGCTGGCCCGGCGAACTCGCCCGGCTCGGCCGCATCGATCTCGCCGATCGCCGCCGGAGGCTGATCGACAAGGTGGCGAAGCGCTGGACCGCCAATCCGCCGCAAGGTTTTGTCTGCGCCGCCGGCATCACCGCCAGCGCGCCCGCCATCGCCCGGCTCCAGCGCGTCGTCGCCGGGCTGCCCCACGGCATGGTCGTCCTCCCCGATCTCGCCATCGCCATCTCGGAGGCCGAGTGGGACATGCTCGGCCCGCACGCGCCCGATCCCGTCACCGGTCGCCGCAAGCGCAACCTCGAGACCCACCCGCAATTCCACCTCAAGCTCCTGCTCGAGCGCATGTCGGTCCACCGCAGCGAGTTCGATCCGTGGATGTTCGCCAGCGAGCATGACGCCGCGCCCTCGCGCAGCAAGGCGATCGCCTCGGCGATGCAGCCGCCCGAACTCACCCATGGCTGGACCACGCTGCCCGAGCATGAGCGCCGGCTCGACGGCGTCCGCGTCCTCGAAGTCGCCACGCCCGCCGAGGAAGCCCAGGCGATCGCGCTGGCGCTCCGCCAGGTGCTGGAGACCCCCGAGCGCACCGCCGCCCTGGTCACGCCGGACCGCGCGCTTGCCCGCCGCGTCGCCGCGCACTGCGCCCGCTGGGGCATCACCGTCGACGATTCCGCCGGCCAGCCGCTCTCGATCCTGCCGCCCGGCACCTTGCTGCTCGCGCTCGCCGATGCTGCCGCCCAGCGCTTCGCCCCGCTGCCGCTGCTCACCCTGCTCAAGCACCCGCTGGTGATGCCGGAGACCCGGCCGGAATGGCTGGAAGGCGCCCGCCTGCTCGATCGCGCCCTGCGCGGCCCGCGCCCCGCGCCGGACCTCGCCGGCATCGACCGCCATCTGGCGGAGCAGGAGGGCAGGGACGGCCCCATCCGCAAGGCCGCCCAGGCCTGGTGGCCCACCGCCAAGGCACTGCTCGCTCCGCTCGAAGCCGCATTCGGCGCCGGCACCCAGCCGATCCCCGCACTCCTCGCCGCGCTCCGCGAAGCCGCACAGGCCCTGGGCGGCGACGCGCTATGGAGCCGCACCGAGGGCCGCGCCGCCGCCACCCTGCTCGACGATCTCGAACGCGAAGCCGTCGACGGGCCCCAGCGCGCCGAACCCGACACGCTCGCTCCGATGCTGCGCACGCTGATGGACGGCATCGCGGTGCGCCCGCCCCAGGGCGGCCATCCGCGCCTCGCCATTCTCGGCCAGCTCGAAGCGCGCCTGCAGACCGCCGACCTGATGATCCTGTCGGGCCTCAACGAAGGCGTCTGGCCAAGTCTGCCCGCGCCCGACCCCTGGCTCGCCCCGCGCATCCGCGCCGAGCTCGATCTGCCCGGCCTCGAACGCCGCATCGGCCTCGCCGCGCATGACCTTGCCGGCGCGCTCGGCGCCCCCGAAGTGCTGCTCACCCGCGCCCGGCGCGACGCTACCGCGCCGACGATTGCGTCGCGCTTCTGGCTGCGCCTCGAAGCACTGTCCGGAGGCCTCGATCGCGCGCCCGATCTCGCCGCCTGGGTTCGCGCAATCGACAATCCCGGCATCCATGAGTACGCCAAGCAGCCTGCGCCAAAGCCTCCGGTGGAAGCCCGCCCCAAGGCGATCTCGGTCACCGAAGTCGATCGGTTGAAGGCCGATCCCTATGCCTTTTACGCCCGCCGCATGCTCAAGCTCGCGCCGCTCGATCCGGTCGATGCCGATCCCAGCGCGGCGTGGAGGGGCACGGCAGTACATGACGTTCTTCAGAAATGGTTCGAGCTCGATAATTGCGATCCGGCCAGGCTCCGTGCCCGCGCCGAGGCGATGCTGGTCGATGAGCGCACCCATCCGATGATGCGCGCGCTCTGGCAGCCGCGCCTGATGGAAGCGATCGACTGGATCGCCCGCCAGATCGCCGAGAACCCGGACCGCAAGGTGCTCGCGGTCGAGCTCGACGGCGATATCGAGTTCGAAGGGGTGAAGCTGCGCGGCAAGTTCGATCGCATCGATCGCCTGGCCGATGGCAGCCTCGCGATCATCGACTACAAGACCGGCCAGCCTCCCAGCACCCGCGCCGTCCGCGCCGGGTTCAGCCTGCAATTGGGTCTGCTCGGCCTGATCGCCGAGCGTGGCGGGTTTGCCGACATCGAGGGCATCGCGCGTGCCTTTGAGTACTGGTCGCTCGCCCGCTCCCCGCGCACCGGCGGCTTCGGCTATGTCGACAGCCCCGTCGATCCCAAGAAGAAGGAGCCGATCCCGGTCGAGGATTTCGTCACGATCGCCGCCCGCGAGTTCGGCGATGCGGTCCGCAGGTGGCTCACCGGCGACGAGCCCTTCACCGCCAAGCTCCACCCCGAATATGCGCCCTATGCCGAGTATGACCAGCTGATGCGGCTCGACGAATGGTATGGCCGTGAGTGAGTTGCGCTCAAGCCTCACCCTTCCGCCGCCTTTGGCGGCTCCCTCCCTCTCCCAAAGGGAGAGGGATTTCTCTCCCGCTCCCCTTGGGAGCGGGAAGGGGCCCATCGCGCCAGCGATGGGAAGGGTGAGGGTGACCGAAGGTACCGAAAATGTCTGAAGTCCGCCCCCTCCACAAACTCAAGGGCAACCAGAAGGCCGCCAGCGATCCCGGCCGACATATCTGGCTCTCCGCCTCGGCCGGCACCGGCAAGACCCAGGTGCTCGCGGCGCGCGTCTGGCGGCTGCTGCTCGGCGGCACCGATCCCGGCGCGATCCTCTGCCTCACCTTCACCAAGGCGGGCGCGGCGGAAATGTCCGAGCGGATCACCAGTCGGCTCGCCCGCTGGGTGCGCGCGTCGGACGCCGAACTCGCCGCCGACCTCGAAGCGCTGGGCGAGAACATCTCGCCCGCGGGCCGCGAAAAGGCCCGCCAGCTCTTCGCCAAGGTGCTCGACGCGCCGGGCGGCGGCATCCGCATCCAGACGATCCACAGCTTCTGCCAGTCGCTGCTCGCCGCCTTCCCGATGGAAGCCGGCCTTGTCCCCGGTTTCCGCCCGCTCGACCAGCGCGAGGAAGCCGTGCTCTCCCGCGAGGCGCTGGCCGAGATGCTGGTCGATGCCGAGCGCGACGGCCGCGGCTGGATCGTCGATGCGGTCGGCGCGCTGTCGCTGCGGCTGGGCGAGGGCAAGGCCGAGGATTTCCTCAAGGCCTGCGCCCGCGAAGGCGAAGCGCTTGCCGCACTGCCGATCCTGATCCAGCCCTATCTGCGCGAAGCCCTTGGCCTGCCGCTCGGAGACGTGGACGCCGAGATCGCCCGCCGGTGCGCCGACGACGCGTTCGACCTGGCCAGCCTGCGCGCGCTCACCGTGATGAACGCGGATTGGGGCACGGGCAGGGGGCTCGAGCGCGCCGACATCGCCGCAGCCTGGCTCGGCAGGAGCCCGGAGGCCCGCGCCGCCAGCCTTGCCGATCTCCATTCGATCTGGGCCACCGCCAAGGGCGAGCCGCGCTCCTTCGGCAAGGGGCAGGCGCCGCAGGACCCGTCTTACGCCGACTACGCCATGCGGCTGTTCGACAGCTGCAGCCAGCTGCTCGGCATGAAGACCCAGGCGGCGTACGCGGACCTGCTCGCCCGCGGGCTGGAGGCCGGCCGCGTCTATGCCGAGACCTATGGCCAGGCGAAGCGCCGCCTCGGCGCGGTCGACTTCAACGACCTTATCCACCGCACGGTCGCGCTGCTCGCCGAGCCGGGCATGGGCGAGTGGGTGCGCTTCAAGCTCGATACCGCGACCGAGCATGTCCTGATCGACGAGGCGCAGGACACCAATCCCCAGCAATGGGCAATCGTCAGCGCGATCGCCGACGAGTTCTTTGTCGGCGAGGGCGTCCGCGCCACGACGATGCGCACGCTGTTCACCGTCGGCGACTACAAGCAGGCGATCTTCGGCTTCCAGGGCACCGATCCGATCTTCTTCCGCGCCGCCTTCGAGCGTTTCCTCGCGCTGTCGCGGGTCGAGGCCGATCCCGACTACGAATTCGACGAGGACAAGCCCGAGCCCCGCGAAGTCGAGGAGCTGTCGCTCACCCACAGCTTCCGCTCGACCCGGCCGGTGCTCGAATTCGTCGATGCCGCGCTCGGCGCGCTGCCCGCGCCCGGCATGGGCGAGCTGTCGGACAGCCAGGAACATGCCAGCGAAGTGCCCGGCCCCGGCACCGTCACGCTCTGGCCGCCGGTCACCGAGGGCGGCAGCGAGGCGGACGAGGAGGAATGGGTCAGCGATGCCACGCGCGAGCTGGCCGGGCGCATCGCGCGGCAGGTCCGCGAATGGTGGCAGGGCGGCATGATGCTGGAGAGCAAGGGTCGTCCGCTCCAGCCCGAGGATGTGATGATCCTGGTCAAGCGCCGCGGCGAGCTGGCCTCGCTGATCGTCGCGCGGCTCTATGCCGAGGGCGTGCCGGTGGCCGGCGTCGATCGCCTGCGGCTGAATGCGCCTTTGGCGGTGCAGGACCTGCTCGCCGCGATCCGCTTCGCGCTCCAGCCAGAGGACGATCTGTCGCTCGCCTCCCTGCTCGTGTCCCCCTTGATCGGCTGGACGCAGGAGGAGCTAATGGACGCTTCTGTCCGCACCAGTGGCGGACTCTGGCGTCACCTGCGCCGGACGCAGCCCGAGGAGCGTCTGGCGCCGCTCTATGCACTCCTCGCACGCGCTGACATCGCCACCCCCTATCGCTTTCTGGAAGAACTACTTTCCGGTCCGCTGGATGGTCGCCGCAAGCTGTTGCGCCGGTTGGGCGAGGAAGCCCGCGATCCGATCGAAGAACTGCTCAATGCGACGCTCAACTTCGAAAAGGTTGCGACCCCGTCCTTGCAGCGATTCCTCGACTGGTTCGATCGCGGCGATGTCGAGATCGTCCGCGATGCGGCCCAGCCCCAGGCGGCGGTACGGGTGATGACCGCCCACGGCGCCAAGGGCCTGCAGGCGCCTTTGGTCATCCTTGCGGACGCCACCGTCGATCCCACGCGCTCCCCGCGTGACTTTCTGGGATGGGAACCGTCTGGTGCGTCCGGAAAGCTGCCGATCTTCCGGCCCCGCGCCGCTGAGCGCGGCGTGCTGGCCGAAGTCATCGAAACGGCCGATGCGCGTGAACTTAGTGAACATTGGCGTCTATTCTATGTGGCCGCCACCCGCGCCGAGGAAAAGCTGGTCGTTGCCGGGGCTTTGGGCCCGATGGCCAAGGGCGTGCCCCCGGCAAAGAGTTGGTACGCCGCCAGCGCCGCCGCGCTCGACGCGCTCGGCGTGCCCGAGGGAGAAGTACGCGAATTCAGAGGCTTGAAGCCCCAGCCGCCGGTGGCGGTGAAGCCGCGCCCGGCCGAGGTCGCCACCGAAGTCGCGGTCCTCCCCGACTGGGCCCGCCGCCCGGCCCCCGAGGAAGCCCGCCCGCCGCGCCCCCTCGCGCCCTCGTCCTTGGGTGACGACGCGGTCGCCGATCCGCCCCCCACGCCGGCGCTGCGCGCAGCCGCCGAACGCGGCCGTCTCCTCCATGCGCTTTTCGAGCGATTGCCGTCGGTTAGCCCTTCGGATCGCCATGCCGCAGCCGAGCGCTGGCTGGCCGGGGCGGGGGGCGTGGCCGATGCCGCCCTCAGGGCGGAACTGGTCACGGCAGCCCTGGGCGTCACCGAGAACCCCGATTTCGCCGCGCTTTTCGGACCTGATTCCCTCGGCGAGGCCCCGATCGCGGCCGTGGTGGGAGAGGGCGTGGTCGTCTCCGGCACGGTCGATCGGCTCGTGGTCACGCCGGAGAATGTCCGGGTGATCGACTTCAAGACCGGCCGCCGCGCCCCCGCGACACTGGCCGAGATCCCGCCCTATCACCTCCGCCAGATGGCCGCCTATGTCGCTGCGCTCAGGGTGATTTTTCCCGGGCGCACGGTCGAGGCCGGGTTGCTCTACGCGGCGGGCCCGGTCCTCCATCTGCTGCCCGAGGAGGTGCTGGCGGCGCACAAGCCCGGCTTCGTGCCCACGGAGCAAAGCTTGGCCCTGCGCGCTTGACCCTGCGCGGGTCGATCATAGATTAGACCCCGACATCGTATCAGGAGTTCTTCCATGGCCACCAAGGCTACCACCGACGCCACATTCGCAACCGACGTTCTCGAGTCCGGCAAGCCCGTGCTCGTCGATTTCTGGGCGGAGTGGTGCGGCCCCTGCAAGATGATCGCCCCCGCGCTCGAGGAACTCGGCGAGGAGCTGGCCGATCAGGTGCAGATCATCAAGATCGACATCGACGAGAATCCCGATGCCCCGACCAAGTATGGCGTGCGCGGCATCCCCACGATGATCCTGTTCAAGGACGGCCAGCCGGCCGCCACCCAGGTCGGCGCAATGCCGAAGAGCGCGATCAAGCAGTGGGTGCAGAGCAAGCTCTGAGCTGATTGCATCCCGGTCCGGCAGGAGCTGGACCGGGAGCCCGCCGATCAGCTGCGGTAATCCGCGTTGATCGAGATGTATCCGTGCGTCAGGTCGCAGGTCCACACGGTGGCGCGGCCTTCGCCCAGCCCGAGCTCGACCCCGACTTCGATCTCGCGGCCCTTGAGGTGCTCGGCAACCGGCGCCTCGTCATAGCCTTCCACCGCCAGCCCATCGCGGGCCACCTGGGTGGCCCCGAAGCGGATCGCCAGCTTGTCGCGCTCGGCAGGCTCGCCCGCCTTGCCCACGGCCATCACCACGCGACCCCAATTGGCGTCCTCGCCGGCGATCGCGGTCTTCACCAGCGGCGAATTGGCGATCGACATCGCGATGCGGTGGGCGCTCGCGTCGCTCTCGGCGCCTTCCACCGTGATCTCGATCAGCTTCTGCGCGCCTTCACCGTCGCGCACGACGAGCAGCGCCAGCTGGTGGCAAAGGTCCTTGAGCGCGGCCCGGAAGGCGTCGGCGCCCGCATCCTCGTCGCTCGCCAGCACCGCGTTGCCCGCGCTGCCGGTGGCGAAGGCCAGCACGGTGTCGCTGGTCGAGGTGTCGCCGTCCACGGTGATGCACGAGAAGCTCTTGCCATTGGCGTCGCTCAGCGCGGTCTGCAGGAAGGCGGGGTCGACCGCCGCATCGGTGAAGATGAAGCCGAGCATCGTCGCCATGTCCGGCGCGATCATGCCCGATCCCTTGATGATCCCCGCCAGCTGCACGGTCTTGCCGCCCACCACCGCGCGGGTCACTGCGCCCTTGGCGAAGGTGTCGGTGGTCATGATCGTCGCGGCGGCGTCCTCCCAGCCGCACGGCTCGGCGGTGAAGGCGTTGTCGAGCCCGGCCTCGGCCTTGTCGATCGGCAGCGGCACGCCGATCACGCCGGTGGAGGCGACGAACACGTCGGAGGGCTGGCAGCCGAGATGCGCGGCGGCGCGGGCGGCGATCGCCTCCACGGCGGCGCGGCCGCGATTGCCGGTGAAGGCGTTGGAGTTGCCGGCATTGACCACAAGCGCCCGTGCGGTGCCCAGCGGCAGCGCCTTGCGGCACCATTCCACCTCCGGCGACGGGCATTTGCTGCTGGTCAGCACGCCTGCCACCGCCGTGCCCGGCGCCAGCTCGACAAAGGTCAGGTCGCAGCGGTCCCAGTTCTTGTAGCGCGCCCGCGCCACGCGCGTGGTCACGCCGGGGATCACCGGCAGGGCGGGGAAGGGCAGCGCGAGCGGGGAAGGTTCGATGGACATGGGCCAACCTGTTGCTAAGTTGCCGACCGCTTCGGGCAAGCGGGGGGAAAGATCAATGGTTTT
>NZ_JASATQ010000065.1:0-28365 GCF_038440415.1 Sphingomonas sp. OTU376
TTGCCCCGGGGAACACCATTGTCAGGGAAACGACGCGCCGACGCGCGCCCTACTTCTTCCGCTTGAAGTCCACCGAGACGACGTTCGAGCCGTCCTCAACCGGCTTTGCCGCCGGGCCGTCATTCTCCGCTTCCTCATGCTGCGGATCGGGCTCGTCGCCATTTTCGGCCGCCTGGAAGCGCAGCTCGAAGTTCACCGCCGGATCGTGGAAGCCGGTGATCGCCGAGAAGGGGATGTTGAGCATCGCCGGGATCTGATTGAAGCTCAGCCCCACCGAGAACTTGTTGTCGTCCACCTTCAGGTCCCAGAATCGGTGCTGCAGGACGATGGTCATCTCGTCCGGGAACCGATCGATCAGCCGCTGCGGGATGTCGACACCCGGCGCATGCGTCTTGAAGGTGATGTAGAAATGATGCCCGCCGGGCAGGTTGCCGCCCGAATCGGCAACCGAGCCGAGCACGCGGCCGACGACTGCGCGCAGGGCCTCCTGCACGATCTCATCATAGGGAATCAGGCTATCGGGCACGTTGCCGGTCATGCCCCTTGGGTAGCGCCTGCCGCCGCACGGTCAAGATTGCATGCGCGGCAAGCTTCGTTATGGGGGTCGCGATGCGCACCGCCACCGTAAGCCGCAAGACGAGCGAGACCGCCGTCGACGTCACCGTCAACCTGGACGGGACGGGAGCCTATTCCATCTCCACGGGAATCGGCTTCTTCGATCACATGCTCGAGCAGCTCAGCCGCCATTCGCTGATCGATCTCGACGTGAAGACGGTGGGCGACCTCCATATCGACCAGCACCACACGGTGGAGGATACCGGCCTCGCGATCGGCGAAGCGATCCTCAAGGCGCTCGGCGACAAGAAGGGCATCCGCCGCTACGCCGATGCGCTGTCCGCGATGGACGAGACGCTCACCCGCGTCGCCATCGACATTTCCGGCCGCCCCTATCTCGTCTGGAAGACCGAATTCTCGCAAAAGCGACTCGGCGAGATGGACACCGAGATGTTCGAGCACTGGTTCCACAGCTTCGCCCAGACCGCCGGCCTGACGCTGCACGTCGAGACGCTGTACGGCACCAACAACCACCATATCGCCGAAGCCGCATTCAAGGGCCTCGCCCGGGCGTTGCGCGAAGCGGTCGAGATCGATCCGCGCAAGGCAGGCGTGGTCCCTTCGACCAAGGGCGTACTGTGAGTGCCGTCGCGCTGATCGACTACGGCGCGGGCAATCTCTATTCCGTCCACAACGCGCTGAAGGCCGCCGGCGCGACCGATATCGCCGTCACCGCCGACCCCGAGGCCGTGCTGAACGCCGACCGCGTCGTGCTGCCCGGTGTCGGCGCCTTCGGGGCATGCGCGGCCGGGCTGCGCAACATCCCCGGCATGGTCGAAGCGCTGAACACCCGGGTCCGCGCCCAGGGCGCCCCCTTCCTCGGCGTTTGCGTCGGCATGCAGCTGATGGGCGATGCCGGCGAGGAGATGGGCACCCATCCCGGCCTCGGCTGGATCCCCGGCACGGTCCGCGCCATCGCTCCCGCCCCCGGCGTCCATGTCCCGCACATGGGCTGGAACGACGTGATCCCCGCCTCCCCGCACCCGCTGATCGAGCCGGGGGAGGCCTATTTCCTCCACAGCTTCGCCTTCACCGGCGAGGACGTGATCGCCACCACCGATCATGGCGGCCCGGTCACCGCGGCGATCGGCCGCGACAACATGATCGGCGTCCAGTTCCACCCCGAAAAGAGCCAGCGCTACGGCATCGCGCTGGTCGAAAGGTTCCTCCAGTGGCGTCCGTAGAAACCGGCCTGATCATCTTCCCCGCGATCGACCTCAAGGGCGGCCAGGTCGTCCGCCTGGCCGAAGGCGATATGGATCGCGCCACCGTCTATGGCGACAATCCCGCCGCCCAGGCCGAGCTCTTCGCCGAGGCCGGCGCCGAATGGCTGCATGTGGTGGACCTGGACGGCGCCTTTGCCGGCGAATCGGTCAACGGCGCTGCCGTCGCCTCGATCCTCGAGAGCGGCTTTGGCGGCCATATCCAGCTCGGCGGCGGCATCCGCAACCGCGAGTCGATCGACCGCTGGCTCGATCTCGGCGTGAAGCGCGTGGTGATCGGCACCGCGGCGCTGGAGAATCCCGAACTGGTCAAGGCAGCCGCCCGCGACAATCCCGGCCGCATCGTCGTCGCCGTCGACGCGCGCGACGGCATGGTCGCCACCCATGGCTGGGCCGATGTGTCGGATGTCTCGGTGGTCGATCTCGCCCGCCGCTTCGAGGATGCCGGCGTCGCCGCGCTCCTCTTCACCGATGTCGGCCGCGACGGCCTGCTCAAGGGCTGCAATGTAGAGGCGACCGTGGCGCTCGCCCGCGCCGTCGCGATCCCCGTGATCGCCAGCGGCGGCGTCACCGACATCGCCGACATCCACGCGCTCCGCCCCCACGTCGCGGACGGCGTCGAGGGCGTGATCACCGGTCGCGCGCTCTATGACGGCCGGCTCGACCTGAAATGGGCGATCGAGGTGGGCAAGGCATGACCGTCCGCGCCCGCGTCATTCCCTGTCTCGACGTCGCCAATGGCCGCGTGGTCAAGGGCGTCAACTTCGTCGACCTGGTCGATGCCGGCGATCCGGTGGAACAGGCCCGCGCCTATGACGCGGCCGGGGCCGACGAGCTCTGCTTCCTCGACATCACCGCATCCCACGAGGCCCGCGGCACGATCCTCGACGTGGTCCGCCGCACCGCCGAGGTCTGCTTCATGCCGCTCACCGTCGGCGGCGGCGTGCGCAGTGTCGAGGATGCCCGCGCGCTGCTCCTCGCCGGCGCCGACAAGGTCGCGGTCAACTCCGCCGCCGTCTCGCGCCCCGAAGTGGTGGCGGAGATCGCCGAGAAGATGGGCAGCCAGTGCGTCGTCGCCTCGGTCGATGCGCGCCGCACCGCGAATGGCTGGGAAGTCTTCACGCATGGCGGCCGCAAGCCGACCGGCATCGACGCGGTCACCCACGCCCTCGCCCTCGCCCATCTCGGCGCCGGCGAGCTGCTGATTACCTCGATGGACCGCGACGGCACCAAGGACGGCTACGACCTCGAGCTGATCCGCACGATCGCCGACCAGGTGACCGTGCCCGTGGTCGCAAGCGGAGGCGTCGGCAACCTCCAGCACCTGGTCGACGGCATCACCCAGGGCCATGCCAGCGCCGTGCTCGCCGCCTCGATCTTCCATTTCGGCGAGGCGAGCATCGCCGACGCGCATGCCGCGCTGGCCGCGGCGGGCATCCCCGTCCGGTCTTAATTTGTTAGCAATCTCGGCTAAACTCGCATCGCCCACCCCGGGCATGCGAGGAGATGCCGCATGTTCAAGCTTCTGTTCTTCGCCGCCGCCCGCCGGAACGAGACCGCGAAATACACGCTCACCGTGAGCGTGCGCTGATGCGGGCACTGGCCTTCACCGCCGCGTTGCCCCTGCTCTGGGCCAGCCCCGCGCTCGCCCAGGGGGCCAAGGCCAGCTCCCCCGTCGAGTTCGCCCGCGACGTCGCGCAGCTCAAGCCCGGCGAATGGGTCTGGGCGCCCGAAGTCGCGCCGGCCGGACCGATCCTCGTCTATGTCGATCTCTCCGCCCAGCGCGCTACCGTTTACCGCAACGGCGTCCGCATCGCGGTGAGCACCGTCTCCTCGGGCAAGGCGGGACACGACACGCCCACCGGCGTGTTCACCGTGCTCCAGAAGGACGCGAAGCACCGCTCGAGCAAGTACAACAACGCCCCCATGCCCTTCACCCAGCGCCTGACCTGGGACGGCATCGCGCTGCACGCCGGGGGATTGCCCGGCTATCCCGAGAGCCATGGCTGCGTGCACCTGCCCTATGACTTCGCCAGGGCGCTGTTCGCCGAGACCAGCCTGGGCGTGACCGTGGTGGTCGAAGGCAATGCCGCAGACCATATCGAAACCACCGAGGCCAGCCTGCTCGCCCCGCTCGACGCGAAGGGCAAGCCCCTTGCCGGCCAGCCGCTCTCCGACAGCCAGCAATATCGCTGGCAGCCCGAGCGGTCGCCCGCCGGCCCGCTCACCATCATCGTCTCGAAGAGCGACCAGCGCATCGTCGTGCTGCGCGGCGGTGTCGAGATCGGCCGCAGCGCCGCCCATATCGACGACAGCGATCCCGGCTCGCACGTCATCACCCTCACCCATGGGCCAGACGGCGCGGATTATTGGGTCTATGTCGGCCTGCCCGGCCACAGCGAGGATGCCGGCCGCACTCTCGACGAAGCGACCCGCAACCGCGTGCGCATGCCCCGCGCCTTCTACGAGGCGGTGAAGGCCGAGCTCGTCCCAGGCGCCACTATCCTCGTCACCCAGTCCGGCGTCGGCGCCGAACCGGGCAAGCGGATCACGATCATGGACGCGGTGAACCCCGCGCCCTGATTAACATTCTGTCGGGACTTTTCTGCCAGTATCGCCGCATGCGCATCGCTCTCCTGCCCCTGGCCCTGCTCGCCGCGATCCCGGCGTTCGCCGCCGACGAGCCGCCGCACACCGGCCGCGCCGGCACGCGCTCGATGCCCGAGCTTTCGGACCTGGCGCTCGCCGCCTGCGCCGCCGGCGGCATCTGGTTCGTCCGCCGCCAGCTGCGCGCCCGCTTCCGCAAGACATCGCCCAAAGACTGACGGCGCAGGATTGACGTCTCAGGATTGACAGCAGCGCCTGCCTCCCGCAGCCGGAAACCATGGCCGATATGCTCGATACGCTGGAACAGACGATCCGCGCCCGCCGCGGCGCCGATCCCTCGACTTCCTATGTGGCGAAGCTCACCCATCGCGGCCGCGCCAAGATCGCGCAGAAGCTGGGCGAGGAAGCTACCGAGACGGTGATCGCCGCGATCCAGGATGATCGCGAGGAGCTGACCAAGGAAGCCGCCGACCTCGTCTTCCACCTGATCGTGCTGCTCGCCGATGCCGGCCTCGGCCTGGACGACGTCCGCGCCGAGCTCGCCCGCCGCGAAGGCGTGTCGGGTATCGAGGAAAAGGCGAGCCGCACCATCTAAGGTGAGAATACAGGCAAGCCCTGGAATACCGCCGTCATCCCCGCGAAGGCGGGGATCCATTCTGGCTGACCGTGATGAGTCCCATTCTCCGCAGCGGCAATGGATCTCCGCCTTCGCGAGGATGACGATGAGAAGATCGAGTCCCAACCGACCATCTTCCCGGCTTCCGCCGGCATGACGGTTTGCTATTTGGATAGGGAAAAGGAGCCGCGCATGCCCATCGACGCCACCCAGCCCTATGACGACCAGAACATCTTCGCGAAGATCCTGCGCGGCGAGATCCCGTCGAAGAAGGTCTTCGAGAACGAGTTCGCCCTCGCCTTCCACGACATCAATCCGCAGGCGCCGCACCATATCCTGGTGATCCCCAAGGGCCCGTACGTCTCGTGGGACGATTTCTCGGCCCGGGCGAGCGAGGCGGAGATCGCCGGCTTTGTCCGCGCGGTGGGCCAGGTCACGCGCGACGCCGGCTTCGTCGCGCCGGGCTACCGGCTGCTCGCCAATACCGGGCTCGACGCCCATCAGGAGGTGCCGCACCTCCATGTGCACATCTTCGCCGGCAAGCCGCTCGGCCCGATGCTGGCGCGCTGAGATGCGACGCACGGCGATACGGGTTCTCGCCGTGGTCGCCGTGCTGCTCGTCATTGCCGGCGGCGCGGCCGCGTTCACCTGGCCGGAGATCCGCTTCCTGCTCGTGTCGAAGCAGGATCAGCCTTTCGTCGATCTTACCTACCGGCGCGCGGGGAGCCTGGGCGGAGCGCCCTTCGGCACGCCTTCCAGCGGCAAGCCGGATCCGCGTTTCGAGGCCCGGTGGAGGGAAAGCCATTATCCGGTGGTTCGACGCGAGCTGGCTCAGGTCTGTGTCACCCTGCACGCAAGGCAATCGCTCGGCGCCCTCTACGAGTCCTGCTTCGACGCGCGCATCCGTGCGCCTCTGCGGGAAACGATAATCGCTTTCTAGCCCCACCACTCGCCGCTTTCGTGCGCGAAAGCTGGGCTTTGGTCTACTAAAGCATTGCCTCCCCCGGTTTTGCGGCTAGGCTCCGCGCTTTCATCCAAACGGGGCGGCGGGATCAGCCCGCCGTAGAGGGGACCATCCAATGATCTTCGGGCGCGTAAAGCCACTCGATGCCATCCTCGCCACCGCCGAGAAAAAATCGCTCCACCGTTCGCTGGGAGCTTTTCAGCTCACCATGCTCGGCATCGGCGCGGTGATCGGCACCGGCATTTTCGTTCTCACCGCCGAAGCCGCGCAAAAGGCCGGCCCTGGCATGATGGTTAGCTTCATCATCGCCGGCGTGGTCTGCGCCTTCGCAGCCCTTTGCTACGCCGAGATGGCGTCGATGGTCCCGGTCTCGGGTTCCGCCTACACCTATAGCTATGCCGTGATGGGCGAGCTGATCGCCTGGATGGTCGGCTGGGCCCTCATCCTCGAATATGCGGTAGCCGCGGGCGCGGTCTCGGTCGGCTGGTCCGGCTATGTGATCGGCCTGATCGAGCATACCTTCCATGTCGACATACCCGCCTCGCTGGT
The DNA here is from genome assembly GCF_038440415.1 of Sphingomonas sp. OTU376. Lineage (NCBI taxonomy): Bacteria > Pseudomonadati > Pseudomonadota > Alphaproteobacteria > Sphingomonadales > Sphingomonadaceae > Sphingomonas > Sphingomonas sp. OTU376. The sequence continues at coordinate 6,575 of NZ_JASATQ010000065.1, forward strand.
CACGGGACCGTTCGATGGCGGCCTGATCAACCTGCCCGCGATGCTGATCGCCGCGCTGGTCACCTGGCTGCTGGTCATCGGCACCAAGGAGAGCGCCACGGTCAACGCCATCCTGGTCGCGATCAAGATCACCGCGCTCACCGTGTTCATCATCCTGGCGGTGCCGGTGATGAACAGCGCGCAGTTCTCGCCCTTCGCGCCGACCGGCGTCATCGGCGTCTCGATGGCGGCAGCGTCGATCTTCTTCGCCTATGTCGGCTTCGACGCGGTCTCGACCGCGGCCGAAGAGACCAAGAACCCGCAGCGCAACATGCCGATCGGCCTGATCGGCTCGCTCGCCATCTGCACCATCTTCTACCTGCTCGTCGCCGCCGGCGTGATCGGCGCTCCGGGCCTCAGCACCCAGCCGGTTACCGACGCGATGGGCCATGCGCTCGAGCCGGGCAGCCGCGAACTGGCCGCCCAGTGCGCCAGCCGCGCCGCCGAAGGCTTCAAGGACGTGGTCTGCTCGAAGGAAGCCCTGGCCTTCACCCTGCGTGAAATCGGCTGGCCGCAGATCGGCAACCTGCTCGGCCTCGCCGCCGGCCTGGCGCTGCCTTCGGTCATCCTGATGATGATGTTCGGCCAGACCCGCATCTTCTTCGTGATGAGCCGCGACGGCCTGCTCCCCGCCGCCTTCTCGAAGATCCACCCGAAGTTCAACACCCCGCACGTGATCACGATCATCACGGGTATCGCGGTGGCGCTGTTCGCGGCCTTCTTCCCGGTCGGCCAGCTCGCCAACATCTCCAACTCGGGCACGCTGTTCGCGTTCGCCGCGGTGTCGATCGCGGTGATGGTGATCCGCAAGACCGACCCGACCCGCAAGCGCCCGTTCAAGACGCCGTTCGTGTCCATCACGGCGCCGATCGCGATCCTGGGCTGCCTCTATCTGTTCATCAGCCTCGATCACAAGAGCATCATCCTCTTCCTGATCTGGGCAGCGGTCGGCCTGCTCGTCTATTTCGGCTACAGCCGTTCGCGCAGCCATGTTGGCCGCGGCATCGTCGATGTGTCCGAGCATCAGGCCTATGAGGAACTGGACCCGCCGGTCCCCGGCACCCACTAAGGGCGCCGGTTTCCAGGCAAAGAGAAAGGGCCGGAGGAGCGATCCTCCGGCCCTTTTTCTATCTGAAGCCCCTCCCCTGAAGGATAGGGGCCTTTAAGGCTCAGCCCAGCTTCTCTGCCGCCAGTGCCTTGAGGTCCACCTCGGCGCGTGCGCCATAGTGCTGGATGATCTCGGCGGCGCACAGCGCGCCCAGGCGCAGCGAGTCCTTCACCGAGCGGCCCTGGGCCTGGCCGTGGAGGAAGCCTGCGGCGAAGCTGTCGCCGGCGCCGGTAGTGTCGATCAGCTTGGCGATCGGCTCGGCCGGAACCTCGACGCGCTCCTCGCCGACCAGCGCCATCGCGCCGTTCTCGCTGCGGGTGACGACCAGCACCGGCACCTTGCCGTGGATGTGCTGCACCGCCGCCTCGAACTCCTCATGCTGGCACAGCGCCAGCAGCTCGTTCTCGTTGGCAAACAGGATGTCGATCATCCCGTCCTCGATCAGCTTGCGGAAATCGTCGCCATGGCGCGAGATGCAGAACACGTCCGACAGCGTGAAGGCGACCTTGCGGCCATTGGCGCGCGCGATCTCGATCGCCTTGCGCATCGCGGCGCGCGGTTCTTCCGGATCCCAGAGATAGCCTTCGAGGTACAGGATCGCGCCGCTGGCGATCAGCGTCTCGTCCAGCGCCGAGGCCGGCAGGAACTGCGAGGCGCCCAGGAAGGTGTTCATCGTGCGCTGGCCGTCCGGCGTCACGAAGATCAGGCAGCGTGCGGTGGTCGGCTGGCCGGGGCGGACTTCGGTGTCGAAATGCACGCCCGCGGCGCGCAGGTCGTGCGCGAAGACTTCACCGAGCTGGTCGTCGGCGACCTGACCGATAAAGGCGGTCTTGCTGCCCAGCGCGGCGAGGCCGGCCACGGTGTTGCTCGCCGAGCCGCCCGAAACCTCGCGGCCCGGGCCCATCTTGGCATAGAGCGCATCGGCTTCTTCGGGCGAGAACATGAGCTGCATCGAGCCCTTGGCCACGCCGATCTCCTCGATGAAGCTGTCCTCGGCCTGGGCGAGGATGTCGACGATCGCGTTGCCGATGGCGACGACGTCATAGGTGGGGCTGGTCAAACGAATGCTCCAAAAAGATTGCGTCGTCGCCGTAGAGACGGGCAAAGGATAGCGCAATGATTCACGCCTTCTTCCTGTCCTTGGGCCAGCTGTTCGACCGGCCGATACTGGCGGTCTTCGTGAAATCGGTGCTGTTGACCCTGGTCCTGTTCGCCGCGGCGAGCGTCGGCCTGTGGTTCGGCATGCACGCGCTGGCCGACTGGATCGCCGGATGGATGGGCGGCTGGAGCGGATCGGACGCCTTTGCCGATATCGGCACGATCGTGCTGGTGGTCTTCTTCCACTGGCTGATGTTCCGCGCGATCGCCGTCGCCGTGATCGGCGTCTTCGCCGACGAAGTCGTCGCCGCGGTCGAGAAGAAGCATTATCCCGGCGCGCATGCCCAGGCGATCGACGTGCCGCTCGGTCGTTCGATCGCGATGGGCCTCGGCTCGGCGGTGCGGCTGATCGCGATCAACCTGCTGCTCTCGCCGCTCTACCTGCTCCTGCTGGTCACCGGGGTGGGCACCGCGCTCGCCTTCTTCCTGGTCAATAGCTGGCTGCTCGGCCGAGACCTGGGCGACATGGTCGCCGCCCGCCACATGCCGCGCGGCGACCTGCGCCGCTGGCGCGGGCGAACCAGCATGAGCCGCTTCGCGCTCGGCACCGTGGGCACCGGACTTCTGCTCGTCCCGATCCTGAACCTGGTCGCCCCGGTGCTGGGAGCCGCGATGGCCACCCACGCATTTCACCGCGGGAGGCGGGCATCATGAAGAAACTCATCCTTATCACCACCCTGGCGCTGGGCGCGTGCGGCGAAGGCGGCGTGATCCCGCCGCCGCGCGCCGGCTATGTGCCGGTGCCGAGCGCCCGGCCGACGCCGAGCACCGCGCCGATGCCGGCCAACCTCGCGGCGATCCAGGGCGCCACCGCCCCGCGCCTGATCGCCCGCTTCGGCAAGCCCCAGCTCGACGTCAGCGAGGGCACCGCCCGCAAGCTGCAATTCTCCGGGCCGATCTGCGTGCTCGACACCTATCTCTACCCGCAGAGCCGCGGCGAGCCGGTGGTCACCCATGTCGATGCCCGCCAGCGCGACGGCCGCCCGATCGACGAAGCCAGCTGCGTCTCGGCGCTCAGCGGAGCGCGGGCGCGCTAGCTTCCGGAGCGAGCTTCCCCAAGGCCCATTCCGCCGCTTCGCGCACCGTCTCGTCGGCATCCCCCAGCAACGCCCGCACCGGCGCGACCAGCGCGGCATCCCCGCTGTTCCCCGCCGCGATCAGGCAGTTGCGCATCATCCGGTTGCGCCCGATCCGCTTGATCGGCGAGCCCGAGAAGACCTCGCGGAACCCCGCATCGTCCAGCGCCAGCAGGTCCGCGAGCGCCGGCGCGGTCAGCTCGGCGCGCGAGGTGAAGGCCAGGTTGGCCTGCGCCGCATGGGCGAACTTGTTCCACGGGCACACCGCCAGGCAATCGTCGCAGCCATAGATTCGGTTGCCGATGCCTTCGCGGAATTCCTCCGGGATCGGCCCCTTGTGCTCGATCGTCAGGTACGAGATGCAGCGCCGCGCATCGAGCGTGTAGGGCGCCGGAAAGGCATCGGTCGGGCACGCCGTCTGGCACGCATCGCAGCTGCCGCAGGTGGTTCGCACCGGCCCATCGGGTTCCAGCTCCAAAGTGGTGTAGATAGCGCCCAGGAACAGCCAGCTTCCATGCGAACGGCTCACCAGGTTGGTATGCTTCCCCTGCCACCCCAACCCCGCCGCTTCCGCAAGGGGTTTCTCCATCACCGGCGCGGTGTCGACGAACACCTTGAGCTCGGCCCCCGGCGCCTCGGCGACCAGCCAGCGCCCCAGCTCCTTGAGCCGGCGCTTCATCACATCGTGATAGTCCTGTCCCTGGGCATAGGTGGAGATCCGCCCGATCCCGCCATGCCCGGCCAGCGCCAGCGGATCGCGCGCCGGGGCATAGCTCATGCCGAGCGAGATCACCGACTTCACTTCCGGCCACAATCCGGCCGGCCGCTCGCGGTGATGCGCGCGCTCCTCCATCCACAGCATCGAGCCGTGGCGCCCCTCCTCCAGCCATTGCCGCAGCCGCTCGGCGGTCTTCGGCGCGGCATCGGCGCGCGCGATCCCGCAGGCCCCGAACCCGATTTCCTCGGCTTTGGCCTTTATTAGGGCTTCAAGTGGCTTGTGCGTTTCCACGCGGACCCGCTACCACCAAAGCCACAACGGAGGGACTCTCATTTGACGAGCGAATTGGCCGTAAGCGCCCGGGGGCTGGTCAAATATTTCGGGGATCGTCGCGTCGTCGACGGAGTCGACATCGCCGTGCCCAAGGGCCTCGTCTATGGCGTGCTCGGCCCGAACGGCGCCGGCAAGACCACGACGCTGCGCATGCTGCTCGGTATCATCGAGCCCGACCAGGGCCAGCGCTCGATGCTCGGCTACAGCCATCCGCGCGACGCCAGCGACCTGGTCGGCTATCTCCCCGAGGAGCGCGGCCTCTATCCCAACATGAAGTGCCGCGAGGCGATCGCCTTCATGGGCGCCCTGCGCGGCCTGCCCTGGGCGACCGGGCGCAAGCGCGCCGACACGCTGATGGACAATGCCGGCCTCGGCCATGCCAAGGACGAGAAGATCCGCAAGCTCTCCAAGGGCATGGCCCAGCTCGTCCAGCTGCTCGGCTCGGTGGTCCACGAGCCCGACCTGCTCGTCCTCGACGAGCCCTTTTCCGGTCTCGATCCGGTCAACCAGGAAAAGCTCGAGAAGCTGATCCGCGCCGAGCGCGATCGCGGCGCGACCATCCTGTTCTCGACGCACGTCATGGCCCATGCCGAGCGCCTCTGCGACCATCTCTCGATCATCGCCGGCGGCAAGGTCCGCTTCGAAGGCACGGTCAACCAGGCCCGGGCGATGCTGCCGATGAAGGCGCACTACACCCCGCACCACAATGTCGAGGGCGCCGCCAGCCTGCTCCCCGCCGATGCCTTCCGCGAAGGCGATGGCTGGCGCTTCACCCTGCCGGAAAGCGGGATCGAGGCGCTGCTCGTCAAGCTGATCGACGGCGGCTACGGCGTATCCGGCCTGGCGATCGAGCGGCCCGGCCTGCACGACGCGTTCGTCAGGATCGTCGGCGCCGATGCCCTCAAGGACGAGGAGGAAGCGGCATGAGCAAGTTCGCGCGCATGCTGCGCCAGGCGTTCACCGTCGCCCGTCGCGATTTCACCGCAACCGTCTTCACTCCCACCTTCCTGCTCTTCCTGCTCGCGCCGGTGCTGATGATCGGCTTCGGCGCGGTCGGCGGGATCGGCGCCCAGTCGATCGTCGGCGACGATTCGCAGATGAAGATGGTGGTGATCGCCCCGCCCGCCCAGGCGCCAACCCTGATCGAGACCGACCAGCAGCTCCGCAGCCTCTTCCCCAAGAAGAGCGAGCTCGCCCCGCCACCGCTGACGATCGAGGCGCCCACCGCCGATCCGGCGGCCCAGGCCCGCGCCTATTTCGACAGCGACAAGTTCGATGCCGCCGCCGTGCTCTACGGCCCGCTCGACAAGCCGGAGATCCTCTACGCCCGTCGTGGCTGGACCGAGGCGCAGTACCTCACCCAGCTCGCCGAGCAGAGCCTGCGCGCGCAGAAGCTCGGCAAGGCCGAACCGATCGCCACCGTCACCCAGACGGTCGTCCAGCGCGGCCAGGGCTCGCCCACCGGGCGCGGCCAGGCCGCCTCGATCGGTGTGTTCGCGATCTTCTTCCTCACCCTGTTCCTGTCGGGCCAGGCCGTCGGCACCATGGCCGAGGAGCGCTCGAACAAGGTGATCGAGATCCTCGCCGCCGCCGTCCCGCTCGAAAGCGTGTTCTTCGGCAAGCTGATCGGCATGTTCGGCGCCGCAGTGCTGTTCGTGCTGTTCTGGGCGACTGTCCTCATCAACGCGACCCGGTTGCTCCCGCCCGAAGTCGCCGGCAGCTTCCCCAGCCTGATCGCGGCGATCGGCGCGCCGACCTACGCGTTCCTGTTCATCGCCTATTTCACCATGTCCTACATGCTGCTCGGCGCCACCTTCCTCAGCATCGGCGCGCTCACCTCCACCCAGCGCGAACTGCAGATGCTGTCGCTGCCGATCACCATCTTCCAGATGATGATGTTCGGCCTGGCGCTCGCCGCCGCGAATCGTCCGGGCAACTGGGTCGAGACCGTGGCGCAGATCTTCCCGTTCAGCTCACCCTTCACGATGATCGGCCTGGCCGGCAGCTCGCCGGTGCTCTGGCCGCATCTGCTCGCGCTCGCCTGGCAGGCGCTGTGGGTTGCGATCATCATCACCGTCGGCGCCCGCCTGTTTCGCCGCGGCGTGCTCAAGTCGGGCAGCCCCAAGCGCCGCTCGAAGATCGAGGCGACGGCGTAGCAAGCTGCAAATCCCCCTCCCTGAAAGGGAGGGGTTAGGGGTGGGTCGATGACCGCGATACGGCCAGCGCATCGCGCAAGGCTTCCGTATCGCCAGGCACCCACCCCCGCCCCTCCCTTTCAGGGAGGGGAGTGTCGCACCCCCTATCACCTCTCACTATTGACACTTCTGTCAATTAGGTATTCCCTCTCCGAAAAGGCAGGAGAGGCAGCATGGCTACGCTTGCGACGGAAACCGCGGCACCCGGCAGCATGAGCGTCGATCCGCTCGACGTCAGCCGCCCCGAGCTCTACCGCGACGACACCTGGCACGAGCCCTTCCGCGAGCTGCGTGCCCGCGGCGGCATCCATTATACCGAGCAGAGCGCCTTCGGCCCCTTCTGGTCGATCACCACCTACAAGCCGCTGGTGCAGGTCGAGTCGCTGCCCGACATCTTCTCGTCCGAGGCCGGCGGCATCACCATCGCCGACATGGCGGAGGGTGACATCAAGATGCCGATGTTCATCGCGATGGACCGGCCCAAGCACACCGACCAGCGCCGCACCGTCGCCCCCGCCTTCACGCCGAGCGAGATGGTGCGGATGACCGACAATATCCGGATGCGCACCGCCGAGATCCTCGATTCGCTGCCGGTGGGCCAGGAGTTCGACTGGGTCGACCGGGTCTCGATCGAGCTGACCACCCAGATGCTCGCGCTGCTGTTCGACTTCCCCTGGGAAGAGCGCCGCAAGCTCACCTACTGGTCCGACTGGGCCGGCGATATCGAGATCGCCAAGGATCCGGTCCGCAAGGAGGAGCGCCGCCAGATCCTGTTCGAATGCGCCGCCTATTTCGGCAATCTCTGGCAGGGCAAGGTCGGCAAGGAGCCGACCCCCGACCTGATCTCGATGATGATCCATTCGGACGCGATGAATCACATGGACCAGATGGAGTTCCTCGGAAACCTCATCCTGCTGATCGTCGGCGGCAACGACACCACGCGCAATTCGATGAGCGCCTATGCCTGGGGGCTCAACCAGTTCCCCGAGGAGCGCGCCAAGCTCGAGGCCAATCCCGGCCTGATCGGCAATGCCACGCAGGAGATCATCCGCTGGCAGACCCCGCTCTCGCACATGCGCCGCACCGCGACTCAGGATACCGAGCTCGACGGCCACAAGATCCGCGAGGGCGACAAGCTCGGCCTCTGGTACATCTCGGCCAATCGCGACGAGAGCGTCTTCGCGGATGCCGACAGCATCATCGTCGACCGCGAAAATGCCCGCCGCCACCTCGCCTTCGGCCACGGCATCCACCGCTGCGTCGGCGCCCGCCTGGCCGAGTTGCAGATCGGCGTGCTGATGGAGGAAATGGCCAAGCGCCGCCTGCGCGTGAACGTAACCGGCGAACCCGAGCGCGTCGCCGCCTGCTTCGTCCACGGCTACAAGAAGATGGCGGTGGAGCTGAGCCACTATTGAGCCATTGTCGTCATCCCGGCGAAAGCCGGGATCTCAGGCGAAGGCGCGATACGGCACGAGATCCCGGCTTTCGCCGGGATGACGATGGGGCTGGACGCGGGCCCACGCCCTCCCCACATCCCTTCCATGGAAACCAACCGCCGCAGCTTCCTCACGATCGCCGGCCTCGGCGCCCTGACCGCAGCCTGTGGCGGAACGCCCGCAGAGGCCGCGCAGAAATTCCCGTTCACGCTCAGCGATGCCGAATGGCGCAAGCGGCTCAGCCCCGCCGCCTATCGCGTGCTCCGCCAGGGCGCGACCGAATACGCCTATTCCAGCCCGCTCAACAAGGAACACCGCGCCGGCACCTTCACCTGTGCCGGCTGCGCGCTGCCCTTGTTCAGCTCGACGACCAAGTTCGACAGCGGCACCGGGTGGCCGAGCTTCTGGCAGCCGCTGCCCAACGCGGTGGTCACCCGCGGTGATAACACGCTCGGCATGAGCCGCACCGAGGTCCTCTGCCGCCGCTGCGGCGGGCATCTCGGCCATGTCTTCGACGACGGCCCCCGCCCCACCGGCAAGCGCTACTGCATGAACGGCGTCGCGCTGGCATTCGTGGCGAAGGGGTAGCCCCTTCTATTCCCCTCCCTGGAAGCGAGGGGTTAGGGGTGGGTGGAGGCGTGGCGATACTGCAGCCAACCGCGTAGCTGAACCGTATAGCGGGTATCGACCCACCCCCGACCCCTCCCTTCCAGGGAGGGGAGTAAAAACGAAAAAGCCCGGCAGTGCCGGGCTTTTCCAATTCCGATCCTCACCAACCAAGTCAGCCCGCGTCGGGCATCTCGTTCTTGGCGTCGGCGATCACGTCGCTCATGTCGAGGTCGAGCGAGGGCTTGAAGTCGTCTTCGTCGAAGTCGCGCGGCGCGCCGCCCGAATAGATGAAGCCGTTGACCGGATAGACCGAGGTGCCGAGGCCACCGACCGGCGCGAACCACACCTTCACTTCGCTCCAGTCGCCCGCTGCCGACACGTCCACGGCGCGGACGTTGCGCTCGATGCCGCCGGCGCGCGACCAGTTGGCATGGGTGAGCAGGACTTCGCGGTCGCTGACGATCTGCGAGACCATCGCGACATGGCCGAGCGGCATCTTGCCGGTGCGCTGGAACGACATCACCGCGCCGACCTTCGGGGCTTCGCCGCGCTGGTAGCGGCCGGCGGCCTGGCTCCACCAGGTCCAGGCGTTGCCGTGGATGTTCACGCCCGAGATCTCACGGGCATAGGGCGCGCACTGCCAGAAGGTACGGCCCTTGGCCGAAGCCGCCTGCGGGGCGGCCATCATCAGGGTGCAAACAGCCATCAGCGCAAAACGCGCTGCGAGAACACGGAAATTCATGGACCCCCCGGTCAGGAAGCAGTCAGATGTTGAGTGCGACTGACCAGATCATAGGACGTAAGTATAGGCCTGCGGTTCACCGATCCGACGAACCGTTGCGACGAGCCGATGACTTGCAGATGAACGGCGATTCCGGGGGAACTTTGCCCCTGTCCGCGCCCCCCCATGCCCCCGCAGCAGCGAAGGCCGCCCCGTCCGGCCTCCGTACGAACCCCGATCCGGATACGTCCCGAATGGGCAATATCCTGTCGCAAGGCCATCAGGTGGCGTGGTTTTCCACAAGCGCCCCTTCGGTTCATCGCATCGATGTTGCGCTGCGGAATCACTTGGTCTCCTATAATGAACAGGGGACGACGGCAGGTTAAGCGGCCCGTTAACCATATGGGCGCATGATCTGCTTTGGAGGGTCACGATTGGGGTGGGAGTTTTGAACGATGGGAGCACGAGCTAAACCGGCAGAAGGCGCGATGACGCTGGCCGAAATGAAGGAATTCGCGGGTTTCAGCGCCGCTACGCAGCGCTACATCCGCCGCTCGCTCGATATCGGGCTCGAGCGGGAAGACGCGATGCTCCGCTGGTCGCGCGACGTGGTCGAAGCCGCCAGCATCCGCGCCCAGGCCCATATCTATGAGCGCCTCCAGGAAGTCCGCGCGCTGATCCCCGACGACAGCGACCTCGATTCGATCGAGCCGTTCCTGTCGCCGCTGATCGCGATCGCCGCGTTCGACCTCAGCCAGGGCCGCCTCACCAGCTTCTCGGCCTTCCGCTTCCTCTACGAGCGGCTGATCGGCGCCGAAGTGCGCCCCTGGCTGCCCTCGGCCTTCTGCGCCGCCGCCGCCCTGCCGCACCTCCACCCGGACCTGCGCCGCAAGCTGCTCCAGTCGATCAGCGAAGCCGCCGCAACCGCCTCGGGCTGGTCGAACCGCCAGCCGAGCTTCTACCCGGCCTGGGTGGAGAAGGTGGACTCGGCCGCACTGCCGAACTGATATTCCGGCGGGCTTGCCTAGCGGCAGGCCCGCCACCCCATCTCGCCGCGCTCGGCCTCGTCGAGATGCAGGTGATCGCGGTGCGCCGCGTTATAGTCCGGCGAGAGCACCGTCGAGAACAGCTTGCACGCCCCGCCGCGCACCTCGCGCAGGAACGCCGCCTTCTCGCCGCCCTCGCCCCAGTCCTTGAGCACGCTGATCCGCGTCCCGTCCGCCAGCCGGAACCCCGCCACGTCGAGCGCATCCGCCGTCGCATGCTCGCTCCAGTCGCCCGCGCTGCGCCCGTACATCCGCCGGCACGAATAGCTGCCGAGATGCTCGATCTGCGCCACCTGCACCCCGAAATGCTTCTGCGCCGCCGGCTGGACGATCTCCCATTCCCACAGCGACAGCGCCGCCGCGACCGGGCAGGAAGTGCCGAGATTGGCCGGGCTCATCGCGATCCCGCGCGAGCCGCCCGGCGTCAATCGCACGCCGTCGCTATACCCGCAGGCAGGATCGCTCCCCTTCACTTCGGGCAGCGCGGTGTAGCGCACGCCCGCCGAGCGCAGCAGCACCCGGCATTCGGCATAATCGTCGCTCAGTCCCGCCAGCTTGCGCCCGGTGAACACCCCGATCGGCTGGCTCAGGTCGAGCCGCGTCCAGGGCAGGTCCTGCGGCCGCCCGCGCAGCACCGCCCAGCCGAGGAACAGCCCGAACAGCAGCAGCGCCGCCAGGATCGTCCAGCCGATCGCCCGGCGCACCCGCCTCAAATGCGAACCGCGTCTTCCAGCCGCTGCGAAGTGATCGGATAGCCGAGGTCGTCGGGGATGCAGAGCCGCCGCTCGCCGTCCCGCTCCTCGATCCACGGCGTCACGGTGCGGATCGGATGCGCCCGCGCGTCGGCCACCGCTTCGTCGTAGCTCGCGTACAGCGCCAGCCGGTCGAGGTTGCGCCGGGTCGGGAAGATGATGTGCGCCTCGCCCCGGTCCGCCGCGTCGAGCACCGCCCGGGCGCTCGCCCAGAACACCCGGACATTCTCGTTGCCGTCGACCAAAGGCTCGGCACCCTTCGGCGCCCGCGCCAGATAGAAGCGCGTGTCGAACACCTTGTGGTGCACCCCCGCCGGCAGCCAGCGCGAGAAGGGCACCAGCGCGTCGAGGTCGAGCGCCGCGCCCGCCTCGTCAAGCAATTCCCCCATCGCCTCGCCGGCATAGAGCCGGTCGCGCAGCGCCAGCATGTCGCCCGCCGGCGCCAGCCCCACCGCGACGCCGGCTTCCTCCAGCGTCTCGCGGATCGCCCCGATCCGCGCGGCATTCTCGTCGACATCCCCCGCATGCAGCGCCGCCAGCGCGAAATCGCCCGGATCGACCCGCCCGCCGGGAAACACCAGCGCCCCGCCGGCAAACGACATCGCCGCCGCCCGCTCGACCATCAGCAGCTCGGGCGGCCCGTGCTCGGCCTCGCGCATCACGATCACGGTCGCCGCGGGAATCGCCTGTTCGTCGGTCATGGGGGAGAGTTTAGGGCGCGCTGGCGCAAATTACATCGTCATGCTGAACTTGTTTCAGCATCCAACCCACCCCCAGCGATACCGCCCGTGGAAAGTTGGACCCTGAAACAAGTTCAGGGTGACGGAGCTACCAGCCCGCCACCTTCAACCGCACCTTCACCACCATGTCCGACGACGTGATGAACAGCGTCTTCCCATCCTCGCCGAAGCAGCAATTCGCCGCCGCCTTGCCGGTGGAGATCACGCCCAGCTTCCTGCCGTCGGGTGCGATCACCCAGATCCCGCCCGGCCCGCTGGCGAACAGGTGGCCGCTCTTCGCCACCTTCATCCCGTCGGGCAGCCCCGGCAGCTTCCTGGCCACCTCGGCCGAGAAATCGACGAACGGAACCAGCTCGGTGCTCGCCGAGCCATCCGCCGCCAGCTCGCAGGTGAAGATCTTCGCCGCATCGGGATCGGACTGGCTCACATAGAGCCGGTCGAATCCCGGCGAGATGCCGATCCCGTTCGGCCGCTTCAGGCTCTTGTCGATCAGCGACACGTCGCTGCCGTCCGCATTCACCCGGTAGACCCCGTTGAACGCCAGCTGCTTGAGCGGCGATTCATCGCCTTCGCTCAGGCCATAGGGCGGATCGGTGAAATATATGATCCCGTCCCGCCCGATCACCAGATCGTTGCAGCTGTTGAACTTCTTGCCCTCATATTCGCCCGTGACGATCGTCTTCTTCTTCGTCGCCAGGTCGACCCGCGCGATCGCCCGGGTGCCCGAATCGGCCATCAGCAGATTGCCGCGCGCATCCAGGATCATCCCGTTGGACCCCGCCTCGCGCACCCCCGCCGGGATCGGCCCGGCCAGCCCCGAAGGCTTGAGGAACGGCTTCGCGCCCTCCCCCGCCTTCCAGCGATAGGCGATGTTCATCGGCACGTCGGAGAAGAGCAGATAGCCGCCCTTCTTCACCCACACCGGCCCCTCGGCCCATTTGAATCCGCTCGCGACAACCTCGATCGGACTGTCCACATCGATCAGCGCGTCGAGCCCCGGATCGAGCCGGGTGATGCGCCCGACCGCCTGGCCCAGCGCCACGCCGGGCAGGAAAGGCAAGGCAGCCATGCCGGCCAGCAGGCTGCGGCGGGTCGTCTCGATCATCATTCTACTCCGTCACGCGAGCTGAATTGCCCGCCCCTCGCGCGCCGATCGATAGATCGCCTCGATCAGCCGCATGTCGCGCAAGCCTTCCTCGCCCGACGCCCGCAGGGGTATGCCGCTGAGCACGCTTTCCGCAAGATGATCGAGCTGCGCGACGAACTGGTTCTTGGCGGGCGGCGGCAGCATGACCTGCTCGGTCTTGCCGTTTGCCCGCGCCCACATCTGGTGCCCCTCATAGGATGTGGCCGGCTCCATCCCCACCCAGCCCTTGGTCCCGCTCACCCGGAAGGCGTTATGGCCGGAGGAATAGCTCGACACGCAATTGGCGATCACGCCCGAGGGGAAGCGCATCTGCCAGTCGATCCGATCCTCGACATTCTTGAAGCGCGGGTCGCTGCGGTCGGTGAACTCCATCGCGCTGACCGCCACCGGCTCCTCGCCGGCCAGGTAGCGCGCCGCGTTCAGGCTGTAGATGCCGATGTCCATCATCGATCCGCCGCCGGAGAAGGGCCGGTCGAGCCGCCACTGGTTGGGCTGGGCATAGAAGCCATGCTCGGCGGTGATCAGCGTCGGCCGCCCGACGAACCCGGTCTTCACCAGCTCGACCGCGCGGAGGTTGTACGGCTCGAAATGGCAGCGATAGCCGATCATCAGCTTGCGCTTGGCCTTGTTCGCCGCCGCGATCATCGCCTCGGCCTCGGTCGCTGAGACCGCCATCGGCTTCTCGCACAGCACATGCTTGCCGGCCTGGCTGGCGCGGATCGAATATTCCGCATGCAGGCTGTTGGGCAGCACGACATAGACCAGGTCGATGTCGGGATTGTCCTTGATCCGGTCGTAGCTCTTGTAGTCGTACCAGTGCGTTCTGGGCACGCCGTACTGCGCGCCGAACTTCTCGAGCTTGGCCGGCGTGCCGCTCACCAGCGCCTTCAGCTCGGCGAACTCGCAATCCTTGATCCGCGGCAGGATCTGGTTGGTCGCGTAATTGCCCAGGCCGACGATCGCATAGCCCAGCTTGCGCTTGCCCTGCGCCCAGGCCGGCAGGCCCGCCACGCCCGTAATCAGCCCCGCGCCGATGCCACCCAGCACCGTGCGCCGCGTTCCCATGATCGTCATTGCCCGGTTCCCTCTCCGACTGGCGATTGCCCAAGCCCCGTCGCCGGCACGTCATCCGCCGGTCGCTCCGCGTTAGCGCTATCATGGATGGCGGGAGGCGCCTAGGCAGCTACGACTTTGGTCGCATGACCGGGCGCCAAAACTCCTCCCGTCACCCCGGCCTTGAGCCGGGGTCCCGCTGCCTTGCCCGGCGGAAGAAGAAGCGGGATCCCGGCTCAAGGCCGGGATGACGAAAATGAAGCGATTCCAGCCAGCTCCAAATCCTCCCCCGGAGGGGGACCGCAGGCGCAGCCGGTGGTGGAGGGGTAGCGCGCCCCAAGCATCACAGCCCGTGGAGAATACCCCTCCACCAGCCTGCGGCTGGTCCCCCTCCCCATCCGGGGGAGGATTTGAAGCTCAACCAAACACCCCCCGGAACCGCGCATGCAGCCGCGCATGCGTCTCGCCCGCCCGCGCCAGCAGCCCGGCATCCGCCGCCGCTTCCCGCAAATCCGGCGCCCGCAGCGCGGAGGGGTCGATCGGCGCCTCGACCATTACCGCCAGCCGCGGCCCATAGACCCGCGGCGCCGCGCACAGCGCATCATAGTCCAGGAAGAATTGCCGCTCCTGCACCGCCGCCGGCGCCGCCAGCAGCGCGCGGTGCACCGCGTCCCACAGCCTCAGCCAGTAATCGACATGGCCGGCATCCTCGCCCGGCCCGGGCGCGCCGTCGAAGCGGAAGGGCCGCTGGTCGGCGCCGAACTCGTGATGCCCCAGCCAGCTCATGAACCGGCGCCGGAACGGGTCCTCCGCCGCCAGCGCCACCGCGCGCCGGTGCTGCGTCAACAGCGACAGCGCCTGTTGCAACGGTTCGCGGAACGGATGGAGCAGGACTGCATCCGGAAAGCTGCTCGCCAGCCCCTCCAGCCGCAGGATATTGTTATTGTTCTTAGATAGATAGCGTGTGCCGCCCTGGCTCAGCAGGACCAGACGCATATAGTCACGGAACGCAGCAAGCGTCGGCTTTTCCGGGGCGATCGGCAGCAATTCGCGCCGCTTCAGGTAGCGATTGCCCTCGAACGCGCGCCAGAAAACCTCCTCGATCGCCTCCGGGCTATCGAGATCATGGGTCAAACCGTCGCCATGGCCGCGCTCCCGGGCCTCGACATGCCGCTTGCCGCCGAGCCACGCCCAGCTGTTGGGCGCAAGTGGAAACGGAAGTTGGCGATAGGCCGGGGCGGCAAAGTCCCCGCCGGAATGCAACAGCCGGGTGAGGATCGAGGTGCCGGCGCGCGCCAGCCCGGCGATGAACACCGGTCGCCTGATCTCCAGCGTTTTCAGCCGCTTGCCATGGAGCGCCCGCTCGATGTCGAACGTCGCTTCGAGCAGTGCGGGCGAGCCCAGGGCGATGCGGTGGAGGAGCTTGTCAGCGCGCCCGTACACGGCGAACCTGCCAGCGCAGCGCCGCATAGCCGAGGGTGAGCGGCATCAGTGCCAACTTCGACGTCCAGTCCGTCCGGAAGGCGTCAACTTCGGGCAGCAGGGCGTTCAGAGCGAGCAGACCCAGAAGCGGCGAAGCGGTCGCCACCAGCAGGCCGCCGGCACGGACCGAGTGCATGAACATCCGCCCCGAAAGGATACGCAGCGCCCTCTCCTTGCCCCATTCGGAAACGCCCCTCCTGGCAAGCAGCCGCATGGCATGCTGGCTGCAGGCGGCAAGCTCCTGAAAAGCCGGGACAAGCGGCAGGGCGCGGGCCAGTTCGAGCACCGCGATGATGGCTAGGAAGGCGAGGATCACCGGGCGCGCCCGCGGATGCGGCGGACCAGCCGCTTGACCGGGTACCAGACGACCGAGACGATCGCGAGCAGGATCGAGCCGATCAGCCCGAAGGCGACGCCGATCGCGCCCAGGCCAACTCCGGGGCCGGTATAGGCCTGGGCGGCCAGCGGTGCCGTAAGGGCGAGCGCAAGCGACAGGAAACGAAGGGTTTTTATGAGCATTTTGCAGTCACCGTAGCTTGAATGGCCGGGCCATCGGTGGTGGGATCGAGGTAGCGCGCCCAGCTAAGGGCCATGCGCCGCTCGGCGGAATCGGCGGAGATGTACCGCCAGCGAAGGTCGCCCCCGGGGGACATGCGGACGAGGCGGCCCTGCTCGGTCTCCTCGATCATCGCATCGCCGCCCGGCAGCGGCGTGCCGCGGCCCTGGGCGCGCGTGGCGATCCGGTTGGCGGCGAAGCCGCGCTCCCAGGGCGAGCTGGTGTCGCCGCTCGAAAGATCGTGGACCAGCAAGCGGTTATGCCCGTTCACCCGCTCGTCCGGGTAGCCCATCAGCGTGTTGTTATCGAACACCGAGATGCGGTGGTCGTCGAGGATGCTCACGTCGTGCTGGAAGCGCCACGGGCCGATCTTCCACCACAGGATCCTGCCGGTCTCGGGCCGGTAGAGCGCGATCAGCGACAGGTTGCGCAGGCTCAGGAACAGGTCGCCCTTCTTCCAGAAGCGCCCGTCGGCCATCGCCGGCTGGATGTCGTTGAGATGGAAGGGATCCTGCACATAGGGTCGCCCCCGCCACAGCCGGGCGAGGCCGTTGCGCTCGAGGATCTCGGCGATGCGGTCGACCTGCAGCAGCGCGCCCTCGGGCGAGACCTTGGCGACGCTGTCGTCCCAGAAATCGGCCTTCACCCCCGGCTCGCGCGGCACCGGGTAGCGATAGGGCACCCAGAGGTTGCCGTCCGGCCCCTGCTCGGTCGAATGGGTGAAGATGCCGTCCAGCGACCAGAGCAGCTTGCCGCAGGCGTCGTAGCGGGCGAGCGGCGAGCTGTCGTGCAGCACCAGGCTGCCGTCGGCGAGCAGCAGCGGGTGCATCAGCCGGTTGCGCGCGGCGTCCTTGTCGCGGTGCACATCGGTGAGTTCGGAGGCGAATTTCGACCGTGCATTGGCCGCGTCCACATCAGGCACGAAAGTGTGCACGGCCTGCCCGTCGGAGAGGCGCAGGAGCTGGACGACCGAGCGTTTGCGCTTGGGATCGAAGGGCGAGATCAGTGCATAGCCGCTGTCGGTGAAGCCCGGATCGCGGGTGAAACCGCCCGGAAGCTTCTCGTAGCTGCCGCCGAAATAGGGTGCAGGGCTCTTGAACATGCCCTTGATCGTGTCGGGCACCCGCGCCACCGCGATCGCCGCCCGCCCGACCGCGCCCGACTTCTCCCAGCCATCGACGATCGCACCCATGCCGATCGCCGCAAGCGGCAAGAGCAGCAGTACCAGGACGAGGCTCCACAGCGGCACCGGTCGCGCCAGCGCGCGCTCGAGCACATTGGTCTCGCCCTTGATTTCAATGTCTAAACTTCGATCCTGCCCCATGAACCCTCACAGCATGTGAAGGAGTTCGACGGGATCGATGTCGGGGTGATTTCGCTTCTTCGCAGAAACGTTTCCGGTCTGTGGCCGTACTAGACGGGCAGCGTCACCACCGCGGAAAGTCCGCCCTCTTCGCGGTTACGCACGGTCAGGTCGCCGCCATGCGCGCGGGCGACGGCGCGGGCGCTGGCCAGCCCCAGCCCGATCCCGCCGGTATCCCGGTTGCGCGAGCGCTCTCCGCGGAAAAAGGGCTCGAACACGCGGTCCAGATCCTCGGGCGCGACGCCCGGGCCGTCGTCCCGCACCTCGATCACCGCCTGGCCGTCGGCCTGCCCCAGCGACACCTCAGCGCTGCCGGCGTATTTGATCGCGTTGGTGACAAGATTGTTGAGCATCGCCTTGAGCGCGGGGGAATTCCCCTCCACCACCACCGGCTCGCCCGGCGTCAGCGTCACCGGTTCGCCGCGGTCGCTCATGTCGTCGGTCACCGTCTCGGCGAGCGAGCGCAGGTCGAGCGGCTTGCGGACCCCCTGCTTGGTGGTGTCGCGCAGATAGGAGAGCGTCGCGGAGATCATCGCCTCCATGTCGCGGATATCGCCCTCGCAGGCCCTGCGCAGGTCGTCGGGCGCCGCCTCAAGCCGCAGCCCCAGCCGCATCAGCGGCGTACGCAAATCATGCGCGACGGCACCGACCACGGTCGCGCGATCATCGACATAGCGGTTGAGCCGCGCCTGCATCCGGTTGAACGCGGCGGCAGCATCCGCGATCTCGGTGGGCCCGTCGATCGCGATCGGCGCGGCGCGCGGGTCGCGGCCCAGCCGCTCGGCGGCGGCGGCAAAGGCGCCGATCGGCTTGGCGATCCGGTGCGCCAGCGCCCAGGCGAAGGGCGCCACGGCCGCCGCCGAGACGATCAGCCACCACAGCACGAACCAGCGCCACGGCTCGAACGCCGAGCCGGTGGTGACAGTGACCCACTGGCCATCCGCCCCGCGATAGCCGGCGGTGAAGTCCCCCGTGATGATGACGTCACGCGCCGATTGCACCGTGGCCGGCGGCACCGGGCGCGGCACGCTGGCCCGGTCATAGGTCTTCTCGCGCGTCAGGATCGGGGTCGGGAAGCTGATGAGAACGCGCTCGACCGGCACGTTCATCGCCTTGGCCATGGCGATCTCGGTACGTTCGCCACGCGGGTTCCAGGGCTGCTCGATAAAGTGATCGGACTTGGAGACCGAGAAATCGTCGTCGATCAGCTTGTTCTG
This sequence comes from Sphingomonas sp. OTU376, assembly GCF_038440415.1. Lineage (NCBI taxonomy): Bacteria > Pseudomonadati > Pseudomonadota > Alphaproteobacteria > Sphingomonadales > Sphingomonadaceae > Sphingomonas > Sphingomonas sp. OTU376. The sequence goes on from NZ_JASATQ010000065.1 coordinate 25,324, forward strand.
CAACGCATCGACCGCCTGGCCGACCGTGTAGAGCTTGGCCGTCGGAGTCTGCACCGCGATCAGCAGGGCGAAATTCATCAGCTGCGTCACCGCGACGCAGACAACCATCAGCGCGAAGATCCGCAGGAACAGCGGCGATCCCGCCGCCCTGCCGCGCAATGTCACGCGCGCACGACCTTCGGCACGAACAGATAGCCTTCGTTGCGGACGGTGCGGATGATCTCGTCCCCGCCCGAGCGCAGCTTGCGGCGCAGGCGGCTGACCTGCACGTCGATCGCGCGGTCATAGGCGTCCGAATCCGGTCCACGCGCCGCGGCAAGCAGCGCCTCGCGGCTCAGCACCCGGCGCGGACGCTCGATGAACACGCGCAGCACCGCGAACTCGCCATCGGTGAGGCCGACGAGCACGCCGTTCGGATCGAACAGCTCATGGCTGCCCAGGTCGATCCGCCAGCCCTCGAAGGTATAGACGTCGCCGCTCTCGCTGGTGACGACCGCGCCGCGCTTGCGCAGCGCCGCGCGCACCGTGGCGAGGATCTCGCGCGGGCTGCACGGCTTGGGCAGATAGTGTCCGGCGCCGACCTCGAGGCCGAGGATGCGGTCCTGCTCCTCGCCGAGCGCGCTCAGGAAGATGATCTCGGGCCCGTCGGTGCGGGCGATGCGGCGGCAGGCCGAAAGCCCGTCCTCACCCGGCATCATCACGTCGAGGATCACGAGATCGACCGGCGTGCGCGCCAGGATCTGGTCCATGTCGCGGGTGCTGGAAGCCGTCTCGACGCGGTAGCCGCGCGAGCCGAGGCTGTTCGCCAGCAGCATGCGGATGTCACGGTCGTCGTCTACGACGAGCAGGGTCGCCGAATCGTCCTGAGGAGTCGCGGTAGCAAGCATGTTGCGGCTTCTACGACAAATTGCGTCCGGGATGTTGCGCGAAATTGTAACAAGATTTACCCGAGCCGTGTTTCGATCGGAACGCCCCGCTTCAGGGTGAGCGTCACCGGCGTCTTTTCCGCGATTTCGGCAAGACGGGCATTCTGCTCGGCATCGGTTCCGGTGATCGTCAGCACGCGCTCGATGTTGAGCGTCTCGCCCTGTCCGTGGAGGAACAGCGCGACGTCGATCTCCTCGACCGTCCAGCCCTTGCGCTCGGCATACATGCGCAAAGTGATCGCGGTGCAGGCAGCCAGCGAGCCCAGCAGCAGCTCATAGGGCGCCGGCCCGGTGTCACCGCCGCCGCGCGCCTCCGGCTCGTCGGCGGTGAGCGCGTGCGTGCCGAAATCGATGGCGGTGGCATAGGGCGCGCCGCGCCCGATCTTTGCATGAGCCTGGGTCATGGGCAGGAGACTAGCGGCTCTGCGAGGCCGCACAATGCCTATACGGGTGAGGCGCTCCCGCTGAACCATCTCCCCTGCCCCCAAAACCGTCATCCCCGCGCTGGCGGGGATCCAGAGTCAAAGGCGCTGTCCTTCCCGGCTCTGGATCCCTGCGTGCGCGGGGATGACAAATAAAGGGAGCGTCAGCTCTTCTGCCAGCCGCCACCCAATGCGCGGAACAGGTCGACCTGCGTCTCGGCGATGAACGCATCGGCCTGGGCCAGCGCCGCCTCGGCATCCGCGAACGTCCGCTCGGCATCGAGCAGCGCCAGCGAGTCGATATCGCCTTCGCGCTGGCGGGCCCGGGCGATGTTGACCGCCGCTTCCGCTTCGTTGCGCGCCGCCTGAAGCGCGGTGCGCCGCTCGAGTGCATGGCCATAGGCTGAAAGCGCCGTCTCGGTTTCCTGCAGCGCGTTGAGCACGGTGCCGTCAAAGGTGGCGAGCGCGACCTTGGTATCGGCCTCGGCACCCGCGACCCGCGCACGCGCCGGACCCGGATTCACCGCCCAGTTGAGCAGCCCGCCGACCAGCCAGCGTAGCGGCCCCGCGCCGAACACGTCGCCGAAATCGGTGCCGGTCGAGCCGCCCGAAGCGCCGAGCGTGATGCGCGGATAGAGGTCCGCGGTCGCCACGCCGATCCGCGCGGTGGCGGCGGCAAGACGACGCTCGGCGGCGCGGATGTCCGGACGACGCGCCAGCAGCGCGGCACCGTCGCCAACCGGGATCGGCTGGCTGAGGCGCAGCGTGGTGTTGCGCTCGCCCACCACCGCCGGCAGCTCGGCCGGGGTGCGGCCGGTCAGCGTGGCAAGCCGGAACAGCGCCGCATCGCGGGCCGCCTTGAGCGCCGGCACATCGGCCTCGCGCTGGTTGCGCAGCGCGCCGATCCGAGCGGTATCGAGCCGGGTCGCGAGGCCGACACCACGGCGGCGTTCGGTCAGTTCGATCGACTGGTCGAGCAGCTGGACGATATGCTCGGCCACGCCCAGCCGCTCGGCGGAGGAAGTCGCATCGGCATAGGCGCGCGCCGTCTCGGCGGCGACGATCACGCGGACGGCATCGGCATCCGCCTCGGCAGCACCGACATCGCCGCGCGCGGCTTCGGTACCGCGGCTGAGGCGACCGAACAGGTCCGCCTCATAGCTGACGCTCAGCCCGGCATCGATCTGCCAGTCGTTGAGCGGTGCGGCAGGCTGGCGCTGCCCCTCAGGCAGGCGGCCATAATTGGCGCCGGCGCCCAGCGTCGCCTGGGGCAGCTGATTGGCCTTGGCGCCGCGCAATGTCGCGCGGGCCTTCTCGATCCGCGCCACGGCGATGCGGATATCGGTGTTGGCGGCGAGCGCGTCGGAGACGAGCTGGTCGAGCACCGGGTCGTTATAGAGCCGCCACCAGTTGCCCTGGACGGGCTCGACGGTGACTGCGGGATTGGCCGCGACGAAATTGCCCGCGGCGGTCTGCGGCGGCGTCGGCGCGACATAATTCGGACCGGCGGCGCAGGCGGCGAGCGCCAGTGCCGAAGCGGTTGCGAGGAAAATACGATAGGTCATTTTCATTCCTCCGCCTGCTCCCCGGCGGAAGCCGGGGCCCAGGGGTACAGAGCGAGATCGTTCGTGGCTCTGGCCCCCCCGGGTAGCCCGGGGGCCCCGGCATAATTGCCCCGGCCCCCCAACGGGGGA
>NZ_JASATQ010000066.1:0-28275 GCF_038440415.1 Sphingomonas sp. OTU376
CCCTCTCCACACCCCCCCCCCCCCCCCCCCCCCCCCCCCACACACCCCCCCCCCCCCCCCCCCCCCCCCCCCCCCCCCCCGCCCCAGGGTAACAGAGCGACACGGTAGAGAAACCCTGGGCCCCGGCTTTCGCCGGGGAACAGCATGGCGGGAAGCAGCGTAGCCTACTTCACCAGCTTGAACCGGATCGCCTGCCCGCCGCCCGGCGCCAGCGCCAGGTCGAGCGTATCGGCACTCGTCACCACCCGCTTCTCGATCGCATAGGCGACAGGCTTCTTCACATAGTCGGCGTCCGCCGCGTCACGGTAGATCTGCGCCTCGTAGCGCTTGCCCGGCGCCAGGAAGTCGAGCTTCACCGGCAGGGTCCGCGCTGTCTCGTCGGTGATCGCGCCGAGATACCAGTCCCCGCCCCCGCGCGGCTGGCGGGCGACGACGACATAGTCGCCGATCTCCGATGCCAGCGTCCGCGTCGTCTCCCAGTCGGTCGGCACGTCGCGGATGAACTGGAAGGCATCGAGATGCTTCTCGTAATTTTCGGGCAGGTCCGCCGCCATGTGGATCGGCGAATAGAGCACGACATATTCGGCGAGCTGTGCAGCGAGCGTCGACTGGTTGCGCTCCGTCAGCAGCGTCTTGCCATGCTCTAGGTCGAAGATGCCGGGCGTGAAGTCCATCGGCCCCGCGAGCATGCGGGTGAAGGGCAGGATCGTGAGATGCTCGGGCGGGTTGGTCGGGCGGCCCCAGGCGTTGAACTCCTGCCCGCGCGCGCCTTCGCGGCTCACCCAGTTGGGCCAGGTGCGGCGCAGGCCCGTGTCCTTGACCGGCTCATGCGTGTCCATGGTGATGTGGCGCTTGGCCGCAGCCTCGATCACCTTCAGGTGATGCTGGACCATGAACTGGCCGGCGAACCATTCCTTGCCACCCTCGCGATCGAGGATATCGCCCGAATGGCGGACATAGCCGGTCTTCACCGACGGCACGCCGACCTTGGCATAGAGGTCGAGCGCGTCCTCGAGCTGGTTCTCGTAGTTCACCACAGCGCCGGCAGTCTCGTGATGGCCGATCAGGTGAACGCCCTTCGACCTGGCATAGGCCGAGAGCATCGGCAGGTCGAAATCCGGGTACGACTTGGTGAAGCTGAACTTGTCGCCATTGGCGATCCACTCGCCGTCCCAGCCCTGGTTCCAGCCTTCGACGAGCACGCCGTCGAACCCGTATTTCGCGGCGAAATCGATGTAGCGCTTCACATTGTCGTTATTGGCGCCGTGGGTCGGGCCGCTGCCCCAGGTGGTGCGGTTGAGATGCATCTCCCACCAGACGCCGACATATTTGCCTGGCTTGAACCACTTCTGGATATCCGGAAGCTTGCTCGGCTCGTTGAGGTTGAGCTCGATCCGGCTGTCGGCCAGCGCGCCGGGCGTGGTGCCGATCAGGATCGTGCGCCACGGCGTGGAGAAGGGCCCGGTCTTCTTCGCGCCGACGCCGTCGGGCCAGGGCATCAGCCAGGCGGTAAGCGTGCCGGCGCCATTGCCCTGGAGCAGCATGCTCGGGAAATCGACCAGCGCCGCTTCGTGGAAGGACAAATACAGCCCGTTGTCGCCCTTCAGCGTCAGCGGGGTCTCGGCCAGGGTGATGCGGCGCGCGTCGGTCTGGGTGTAGAGATATTCGTCGCGCTCCTGGCCAAGCCCTTCATACCACCAGGCCTGGTACGCGCCCTTCGTGCGGAACTGGGTGCGATCGGCGGTGACGCCGACCTGCTCGCCCGCCGGAATGCCGGCATAGGAATAGCGGAAACCTACCCCGTCATCGAAGATGCGGAAGGTGACCTGCATCGCCTTGTTGAGCGCGGTGTCCCCCGTGATCGTCACCGCCAGCTCGCTGTGATTGTCGCGGACCAGCCGCTGCTCGCCCCAGGGCTGCTCCCAATTGCTGTCCGAGGCCGAGCGGCGGGCATCGGTGATCGCACTGTAGCGCGCCGCCGGTTCGCCGGCGAAGCTGAGGCCCAGCGCGGAGGGCGCGATCACCACCGTGTCGCCGCGCTTCACTTCGTAGAGCGCCTGCCCGCCTTCGACCGAAACACAGACTTCGAGCGTCTTGCCCGGCGACTGGGCGCATTCCCGATCCGCCGCAAAGGCAGTGCCGGGAAGCGCAAGGGCAAGCAGGGTCACGAGGGTACGAGAGGTCATTCGGGGTCTTTCCTGTGGGGAAGTCATGATTGGGGAGCGGCGAGCCGGGCCAGCCAGGCGTCCTGCATGGGCTGGCGCAGCACCTGCTCGCGAACGAAGCCGAGCATGTGGCGGAACTGCGCCTTCACTTCCTCGGGCGGGACGCGATCGATCGCCGGCGGCCAGCTTTCGGGTTCGACGCCGTGGCCGAGGAACAGCGCGCGCCAGCTGTCGGGCGGGAGGTTCTCCTCCTCGAACGGCGCCAGTTCGCCACGGGCGCGGAACAGCGCGATGGCATGGGCGAGATCGGGCGACACCTCGCACGCGCCCTGCCAGAAGGGGCCGGCATAGCGGGCGAGCGCATAATGCGCGGACTGGAAGTCGCGCAGCCGGTCGAGCGCTTCCGTGGTGGCGCGGTTATAGGCGTCGCGCTCGGCAGCGAAACCGGCACTGGCCGGGAAGTCGGCGAGGAGCTGGACCAGGCTAACCTGCAGGCCGAGCAGGTCGAGGCCGTGAACCGGATCGAAACGTGCGCCGAGGGTGACCTGGTTGCCGGTCCAGGGTTGCGCGGGGCGCCCCGGATCGAGCGTGCGGATCACGGCGCCGGTGAGCGGCAGGCCGGCGGCTGTGGTCGCGGCGGCCAGCGCTTCGTCGTCACTGGCGTGCGCGCTCGACCAGACATGGGTGACGAAGGTCGCCGGGCGGCTCGGGTGGAGCGCGGTCCAGCCGGTGGGACCGGCTCGGTTCTCGGCATAGACCGGGAGATTGGCGAAGGCCGGGCCGGCGGCGGTCAGCACGCGGTCCGCAGGGAAATGCGCACGCCAGCTCAGGAAATCCGTGTCGAGCGCGCCGCCGGCATCGACGAACAGATCGCCCGTGAGCCGCCGTCCCTCGCCGAGATCGAGCGCGGTAATCGTCTCGCCCTGTCGTGCAGGGGTTACCGCGTCGGCGGCATGTACAATGACGCCGTGGCGGATCGCCGTCTCGCGCAGCAGCCGGGCATAGGCGGTCGCCGGCAGGTGATAGCCATAGTCGCAGCGGCCGTAGCTCGCGCTCTGGTCGTCAGGCAGCATCAACCGCCCGTGTCGCGCAGCGGCGGCAGTGAGCGAGAAGTCGTCGAGCGGGACGCTCAGGCCATAGGCGCGTGCCTTGACCCAATGGGGGAAGAATTCGTCCTCGCCGATCCGGGTGCCGGCGGAGCCATAGGCGTGGAGGAAGGCGGGTTGCGACTGTGCCCCTACCGCTTCCGAAGCTGATCCCCGGCGAAGGCCGGGGCCCAGGTTCGACGCAACCTCGGCGGCGCTTGCCCTCTCCTCCAAACCGCTTGCAGCTGGGCCACGGCCTTCGCCGGGGATCTGGTTGGGCTCTATTGCGCTGGGCTCAAGCTCCACAAAATTCTGCCCAAGCGTCAGGCTTCCCCCCGTAGCCCGCAGCACCCCAGCCTCATCGATACGAAGCTGGCTATGCACCGCCTCCAGCGCCGGGAAGGTGGCGTAGAAATCCACCGGCGCCAGCCCGCTCGGCAGCTCCACCGCCTCCACCCGAACACCCGAAGCCCCAAGCGCCCGCGCCAACGCAGCCGCCGCCAGCCAGAGCGGCGCATCCCGCCCTACAACGACAACGGTGAACGCCCCGCTCATGCGACCACCGCCACTTCCCCCGCCGGGCAATAGCCGGCCAGGAAATCGGCATGCGCTGGCAACGCCGCGGCGTTGCTGGCGATCCGTTCGCGCAGATCGGAGAGGCGCTCTGCCACCTGATCGAGCGGCGCGCGGTCGGCCTGACGATCCCAGGCCTGGGGCATGATCCCCTGCCCCATCAGCACCGCCAGCCAGCTGTCGCGCGAGAACAGGCCAAGCTTGTAGTCGGGCGCGCGGCCGCTGGAGCGGAAGAGATCGATCTTGTGGGCCAGGCTGTCCGGCAACGCCATGTTCCGCACATGATCCCAGAGCGGTTCGCCGTGGCGCGCGTTGGCGGTGTAATGGAGCACGAGGAAATCGCGGGTCCGGTCGTAATGGATCGCGAACAGCCGGTTGAACTCGGCGGCCAGGCGCGGACCGATCGCGCCGCCGGGCCGGGGCATCAGCTTCGCCAGGTCGGTTACCGCCGCCTGGATCAGGAAGATGCTGGTCGATTCCAGCGGCTCGAGAAAGCCCGAGGACAGCCCGACCGCGACGACATTGCCTTCCCAGCCACGCTCCCGCCGCCCAGCCTGGAAGCGCAGCACACGCGGCTCGGCAAGCGGGGTGCCGTCGATCGCGCCGAGCAGCGTCTCGCGCGTCTGATCTTCCGAGCAGAAAGCGCTGGAGAAGACATAGCCATTACCGATCCGATGCTGGAGCGGGATGCGCCAGGTCCAGCCGCCGGTCTGGGCCGTCGAGCGCGTGAAAGGCGTGATGCCGGCCACGCTGGCGCACGGCACCGCCATGGCGCGGTCGCAGGGCAGCCATTCGCTCCAGTCCTGCCACGCCACGCCCATATTCTGCCCGAGCAGCAGCGAACGGAAGCCGGAGCAGTCGATGAACAGGTCGCCTTCGATCCGCGCACCCGATTCGAGCGAGACGCTCTCGACGAGCCCGGTCTCGGCGCCGCGCAAGACCTCGACGATCTTGCCCTCGATCCGCTGCACGCCGCGCTGCGTCGCCCAGCCACGCAGATACCGGGCGTAGAGCCCCGCATCGAAATGATAGGCGTAGGAGAAGGTCGAGCGGATCGAGCGCGGGTCCGGATCGGGCATGTCGAACACGCCTTCGCGGCACATCGCGGCGGCGAAGCTGTGCTCGGCGAATTCGCCAACCGGCTTGCCCGCCGCTTTCGCCCGCAGCCAGTGGTGCTGGAAGTCGAGCCCGCCCCAGCGTTCGCCGAACGTGCCGAAGGGGTGGACATAGCGCCCCCCGGGCCTGTCCCAGCCGACGAACTCGATGCCCAGCTTGAAGCTGCCCTGGGTGGCGGCCATGAACTCGGCCTCGTCGAGCCCGAGCATCGCGTTGAACTCGCGGATATGCGGCAGCGTCGCTTCGCCGACGCCCACCGTGCCGATCTCGTCGGACTCGATCAGGGTCAGCGCATAATCTGTCTCCGGCAGCAAGCGCGCCAGCCCGGCCGCGCACATCCAGCCCGCGGTCCCGCCGCCGACGATGACGACGCGCAGGGGCGCCGCGGATGTGCTCGAACTGGGCTGCATGCAATTCGCTCCCGAAAGAAATGGCGCCGCCGAATGAAGGAACGGCGGCGCCGAGGGGAGTTAGAACTTGAACCGGGCGCCGAACTGGAAGCGGCGATCGACCCGGCTCCAGTTTGCGTCGCGGTAGACAGGCTTGGCGCCGGGCGTCTTGCTCGTGTCGCCGAAGATCTGCTGCTGGAACACGCTGGTGGTGCCGAGCAGGTTCGATCCTTCGACCGACAGCTCGACCCATTTCGCCAGCGAGAAGCGCAGCGAGCCGTCGAGGAACCCGGCCGCCTTCTGGAACACCGGCAGGCCGATGCAGCAGTCGAGATTGTCGGTGAGGAAGCGCGAGCGCCAGTTATAGGCGACTCGCATCGCTATCGGGCCCTTTTCGTAGAGCATCACCGCGTTGAACGTGTGCTTGGAGATGCCCGCCAGCTGGTGCGAGTCCATCACCACGCCGCGCCCGCCCGACGTGTCGAGGCCCGCGCCGAAGCCGCCGGTGCCGCCCGAGTCCAGCGCGCCCGCCGTCACCAGGTTCGAGTTGTTGATGCCCGACTGGTCGACGAACGTGTAGTTCAGCTGCGTACCAAGCCCGCTAAGCGCGCCGGGCAGGAAGTCGAAGAAAGTCTGGAAGGCAACTTCGAATCCCTTGAGCGTCCCCCCATCCTCGCCGTTGCGCGGGCCGCGCATCAGCACGGTCTGGGTCGAGTTGTTGTTGGTGAAGCTGCGATAGAACTCACCGTACGAGATGCTCGAATTGAGCTTCTTGTAGAAGCCGTCGATCGTGAACGAGCTGCTGCGGCCGAAATAATGCTCAAAGGTCAGGTCGAACTGGTCGGCCGTGATCGGCTTGAGCGCCGGGAAGCCCGATTCCGCGCGGAACACGAAGTTGTAGCCGGTGACCGTGCCCGCGCCGTTGCGGACGAGGTAGGGCGAGGTCGCCGAACCGTCGAGGATCGGTCCCTGGATCGAGACGAAGTTGCGCAACAGGCCGAAGTCCGGCCGCGACATGCCCCGCGAATAGCCGAAGCGGATGAAGCTCTTGTCGTCGAGGCCCAGCCGCAGATTGAAGCTCGGCAGCCAGTTGTCATAGCTGGCCTCATAGGTGTTCGCCGTGCCGCCGCCGCTGGCGAAGGCCGCCACGGCCGGCGTGACGAAGCACATCGGGTTGACGATCCAGGTGGCTGGCAGCGTCGAGCCGCAGGGCTGGTAGTTGGTGAAGGTGGTGGTCAGCGGATAGCCGACGCTGCCGTCGGAATCGATGCTGGTGCGGACATAGCGCAGGCCGATATTGCCGCGGATATTCACCCCGCCGATATTCGCATTGTCGCCGCCGAAGCGCAGCATCGCATAGGCCGCGGTGGTCTTCTCCTTGACGTGCATCACCTCGGACGGGAGGTAGCAGCCCTCGACCGTGGCATCGGCGCGGTCGCAGATCGGCTCCCAGCCCATCGGCGAACCGGTGGTCGAGCCGCTGACGCCCTGCACCAGCCGCGCGCGGTCCATCAGCGTGGCGCGGTTCATGTAGACCAGCGCCGGGTTGTCGTAGACGCCGCCATCGTAGAAGCCGTCGCCGAGCGTGACCGACTCCCACATGCCCGGGCCATAGCCCTTGAACGCCGGGTGGCCGGCGTTGCAGCTCGGATAGGCACCGCCCGTGGTGTTGTCGATATTGAAGCCCGGGCCGTTGCAGTTCCACGACGCCGCGACCGGCGACCAGTTGAAGGTCGAGTAGCGCACCGTCTGCGCGCGATCGGCATAGCGAACGCCTACCTTCAGCGAGTCCAGCCAGCCGCCCTCGTCGAAATCATAGCCGATATCGCCGCGGAACGCGGTCTCCTTGGCGTCATTGTCCTCCATGTGCGCCTGGACGAACGGCATCCAGTAATTGTGCGGGTTGGAGAGGCCGCCGGCGGCGTAGTTCACGTTCGAGCCCGGCAGCAGCTTCACATTGGGCGTGCCGTCCTTGTTCGTGCTGTACTGCACATTGGCCATCGAGCCGACGGCGACGAGGATGTCGTCATTGGTGGTGTTGGCCCAGATATGCTGCACGTCGAGGTTGACGTGGAGCTTCTCGGTCACGTCCCAGCTGATGTTGCCCGACAGGTCCTGGGTTCGCTCGCGGTGATCGAAGTTGCGCGCCTCGTTCTGGAAATAGAGGCCGTCCTGCAGCGTCGAGCAGACCGAAGGCGCCGCGCAATTGTTGACGAAGGGCTGGCCCGGCACGGCCGAACCGGTGTTGATCGCTTCCTGGGTGCTGTCCCAGCTGCCGCGCCAGCTGCCATGCGCCTGGGTCAGCGTGCCCGACTGGAGCATGCCGTCCGGCCCGAAGACGAAGGCCGAGGTGCCCGGCGCCCGGCCGAGAACCGTGGTGGCGCGCGGGTTGAACGCCGGGGTGCCGAAGTAATTGCCGTCCAGGATCACGTGGCTGGCCCGCTCGAGCCAGGCATTGTGATACTCGCTGTCGTTATACTGGGCCGACATGCGGAAATTGCCCGCATTGTTCTCGTACTGCGCCGCCGCCGAGATGCCGCGCCGGGTGCGGTCGTAATCGACCTGCGAATAGCGGATGCCGTCGGGAATATAGGCCCAGCCGGTGCCGCCGAACGGATTGGCGGAGCAGTTCACGGTGCCGTTGGTCAGCACACCATTGCCCTGCGCATTGGTCGCGCCGGCCGAGCAATAGGTATCGATCTTGTCCATGATCACGTTTTCGGTGCGCGTCACGACATGGCTGCGGGCGAAATTGGCCATCAGGCCGAAGCGGCCGATCGCGGTGTCCCAGGTGTTCGAGATCAGGCCCGAGAACTCGCCGGTCCACTCCTTCGAACGGGTGCCATAGCTCGCCTTGGCGTTGCCGGCGACGACCAGCCCCTTCTGGTCGAACGGCAGGCGGGTGCGCAGATTGACCGTGCCGGCCAGGCCGCCTTCGATCATCTCGGCCGTCTGGTTCTTGTAGGCATCGACGCCGGCCATCAGCTCGGGCGAGATGTCGTTGAAGTTGAGCCCGCGATTGGCATCGGCCGAGAAGCTGTCGCGCCCGTTGAACTCGGTGCGGACGAAGGTGAGGCCGCGGATCAGCACCGCGGTCGGCTCGCCCGAGGGGTGGGTCGAGTCCCCGGCTGCCTGCAGGCGCGAGGTGGTGATGCCCGGCACGCGCTGGAGCGCGCCCGCCACCGAGGTGTCCGGGAAGGCGCCGATATCCGTCGCGGTGATCGAGTCGACCACCGTGTCGGAATCGCGCTTGATCGTCTGCGCGCTTTCCAGTGCCTTGCGGACGCCGACGACGACGATCGCGCCGCTATCGTCCTCCTGGGTGGCTTCGGGTGCCGAGGCGGTCTGCGCCTGGGCAATGCCGGCCAGGCCCATCAGGGCTACGGCCGCCAGCGAGGCGCCGCCCCGCAACAAAGTGATCTGCTTCATCTTTCCTCCCTCCGTCGCGCCTTTGCGGCGCTGTTGCACGCGCGGCACCACGGGGCCCCCGCCCCGCAGCGTCGCTTCAGATTCCAATTCGGTGCTTCAAGGCGCGGATGCGCGAAACGCGCGCAGGGCAAGGCCCGACGCTGTCGCGCATGATCGCAAGCCGGCTATGCCGCGCTTCCCCCAAGACACCCTCCATTGTGCCGCCCCCGCTCTCCGGCGGGACCATCCACTCGCGAGCCGCCCGGCCCGGGAAGCTCTTTGCGTAACTTTGCGTAAATTGAGCAAAGCCGCAAGAGGGAAATTTTGCAGAATATTTCTGCCGATATCTTATTATTAAATAACAGTTTTATGCGGATTATCGGTGGGGCGCGCACGAATTTCCGCAGCAGCGAACGAGTCGCGCGATGCAATTTTGCCTTGCAATCAATGCAAATTTTGCACAACCTCGCGCAGCAATGCGAAGCACTGCAAAGCCTTGCGCCCGTGAGGGGCTGTCACCGGGAGCCGGTATCGGCGCTGCGTGGAAGCGTGAGCGCGAAGCCTGCCGCGACCAGCAGCGCCGCGGCGGCGAGGAGGAGCGCGTATTCGGCCTGCCCGTGGAAGACGCGGCCGACCAGCGGCCCGAGCATCGTCGAGGCGACGAGCTGGGGAATCACCAGGAACATGTTGTGGATGCCCATATAGACGCCGGCCTTGCCCGGCGGCACGCTGCCGGCGAGCATGGCATAGGGCATCGACATGATCGCCGCCCAGGCGAGCCCCACTCCGATCGTCGGCAGCCACAAAGCCACCGGATCGCCGACGAGAAGGAAACCGACCAGCCCCGCCGCGCCGAAGCACAGGCACAGCGCATGCGTCAGCCGCCGGCCGAGCCGCTCACCGATGCCGGGCAGCAGCAACGCGCCCAGCGCCGCGACGCCGTTATAGCCGGCGAACAGCACCCCGACCCAGTCGGCCGCTTCATTGTAGCCCGGCGAGGCCGGATCGACGGTGCCGTAATGCCGGAGCGCCAGCGCGGGTACGGTGTAGATCCACATCGCGAACAGGCCGTACCAGGTAAAGAACTGGACCACCGCCAGCCGCTTGAGCACCGGCGGCATCGACCGGATGTCCTCGACGATCTCGAGCATCCCGATCGAGCTTCGGCCGAGCCGTCGGAGGCGGACGACCACGGCCTGGAGCAGCCCGAACAGGAAGCAGATGCCGGCGATGACATAGATCTCGCGCTTCCATCCGGCGAGCGCGGCAGCCCCGGCGACCCCCGCCCCGGCCAGCATCCAGCCGATACCGTGGCGCACCAGCGAAGCCGCGCGCTCGGGCGACAGCGTCACCGGCGGCATCGCTTCCTCGGGCAGCCGCGTCGGCGCCGGGCATTCGGGGGTGGTGACGATCGTCCAGCTCACCGCCACCAGCAGGCAGACGCCGCCGATATAGAAGGCGCTTCGCACCGATTGCGGCAGCAGATGCGGCTCGGGCTGGCCGCTCAGCCCTGCCCAATGGACCAGCATCCAGGGCAGTGCGGAAGCGAATACCGCGCCGATGCCGATGAAGAACACCTGCATCGCGAAGCCGGCGGTGCGCTGGCTCTCGGGCACCCGGTCCGCCACCAGCGCGCGGAACGGCTCCATCGCGATGTTGATCGATGCGGTGAGCACCCAGAGCATCAGGCTCGCCGCCCACAGGCTGGTGGCATTGGGCATCAGGAACAGCGCCAGCGCGGTGCAGACCGCACCGGCCAGGATATAGGGGCGCCGCCGGCCGAGCGGGCCGCGGGTGCGATCGCTCAGATGGCCGATGATCGGCTGGACGAGCAGCCCGGTCGCCGGGCCCGCGATCCACAATATCGCAAGGTCGTCGAGCTCGGCGCCGAGCGTCTGGAAGATGCGGCTGGTGTTTACGTTCTGCAGGCCCCAGACAATCTGGATGCCCAGCAGGCCGAAGCACATGTTCCAGATCTGCAACAGGCTGAGCCGCGTGACACGCGGCGCGGCGCCCGCGTCGCCAGCTTGCAATGCTCCCCCCTCACCGTTCTAATCTGGCCGTATTCGGCTCTCCTCAAGCTTGGGCACAATGGGCAGTAGTAGCAACAACAATACGACGCTGGAGGATCTGGCGAAGCTGGCCGGCGTGTCGATCTCGACCGTCTCGCGGGCACTCAACGATCATCCGCTGATCAGCGCGCGCACCAAGCAGAAGATCTGGGCGCTGGCACGCGACCATGATTATCCCTTCCGCCCCTATATGCCGGCCGCGCCGGTGGGGGCCGAGGGGACGATCGTGATCGTCACGCCGTTCATGCGCGGCCGGCCGCTGCCGCTCTCGCACCCGTTCTTCCTCGAGCTGCTCGCCAGCATCGGCGAGGCGGCGCGCGCCCGCGACTGCGACTTCACGGTGAGCCACACCACGCCCGCCAATTATGACGATCTCGTCGGCACCACCACGACCAGCCGGGCGAGCGGGGTGATCTTTCTCGGCCAGTCGATGCTGCACGACGCGTTCAACCAGCTCACCCAGACCAGCGCCAATTTCGTGGTGTGGGGCGCGCAGATGGCCGGGCAGCTCTATTGCTCGATCGGATCGGACAACCAGCTGGGCGGCAGGCGGGCGACCGCGCATCTCGCCCGGCTTGGCCGCAAGGCGATCCTGTTCCTGGGCGGCACCGATCCGGAATCGATGCAGCGCAAGCGCGGCTATGACGAGGCACTGCGCGAAGCCGGGATCGCGGCCGATCCCAAGCTGGTGGTGCCGGTCGATTTCGAGCTCGAATCGGCCGACGCGGCGGTGAGCCGGCTCTTGCGGCGACACGTCCATTTCGACGGCATCGTTGCTTCGTCGGATCTGATCGCCCTGGGCGCCATCCGCGCGTTGCGCCGCGCCGGCGTATCGGTGCCGGGCGACGTATCGGTGATGGGCTATGACGACATGCTGCTCGCCCGGCTCTCCACCCCGGCGCTCAGCACGATCCGCCAGGACACGTTCGAGGCCGGCCGCCAGCTTGTCTCGCGCATCCTCGACCCTTCCCCCGATCCCAGCGCCGAGCGGCTGCCGACGGACCTGATCGTGCGGGAGTCATGCGGGGCGTAATCCAGTGAATTCCCCTCCCTGGAAGGGAGGGGAGCAGAGGGGAAACCGATTAACCGATTGCCGCCATGCATGCCGCTCGGCTATGCCCGCCCCAGATACAGCGGAAAATCCGCAACCAGAGGTGAAAGTTAGCTTATGCATGGTGCGGCGCTCGGTTTGATGCGGGAGCGCCGGTTCCTGCCGCTCTTCGTCACCCAGTTTCTCGGCGCGTTCAACGACAATCTGTTCAAGAACGCGATGATCTTCTTCGCGACCTATCAGATCTTCAATTCGGTCGAGGACGAGACCCGGTTCAGCGCAATCGCGACGGGCATCTTCATCCTGCCCTTCTTCCTCTTCTCCGCGCTCGCCGGCCAACTCGCCGACAGCTACGACAAGGCGAAGATCATGCGGATCATCAAGGCCGCCGAGATCGGGATCATGCTGGTCGGCGCCTCGGGCATCTTCCTCAAGAATCTCGAGCTGATGCTGGTCGCACTGGTCGGCATGGGCGTGCACTCGGCGTTCTTCGGCCCGATCAAGTACGCGATCCTGCCGCAGCATCTGAAGGAAGACGAAGTGCTGGGCGGCACCGGCATGGTCGAGGCCGGCACCTATATCGCGATCCTGTGCGGCACCATTGCCGGCGGCGTGATCAGCGCGAAGGCCGCGGCCTTCGCCGTGATCGGCGTGGCGCTTGTCGGCTGGCTGGCCTCGCAGCGCATCCCCTCCGCCCCGCCGCTGACCAAGCTCAAGATCGACTACAACATCTTCCGCGCCTCGTGGCGGCTGATCTCGGCGACGATGCACATCCGCCGGCTCTATCTCGCGATCATCGCGATCAGCGTGTTCTGGACGATCGCCGCGGTGCTCGGCGTGCTGTTCCCGCCGCTGGTGAAGAACGTGTTCCACGCCCAGAAGGACGTGGCGAGCGTGTTCCTCGGCATCTTCTCGGTGGGCATCGCGATCGGATCGGTGATCATCAACCGGCTGCTCAAGGGCCATGTCTCGGCCAAATATGCCGTGCGCTCGGTCCTCTCGATGATGCTCTTCGTGATCTGCTTCTACCTCACCGCGCGCTTCTGGCCGGTGCATGAGGGTCCGCTGCTCAAGACCGCCGAGTTCCTGTCGATGCCGATCGGCTGGGCGGTGCTGGGCACGCTGCTTGCGATCGCGACCACCGGCGGCATGTTCGTGGTGCCGCTCTACGCCTTCCTCACCACCACCGTCGAGAAGTCGCAGACCGCGCGGACCGTTGCGGCGAACAACATCGTCAATTCGGGCTTCATGGTGTTCGGATCGGTCGGCATCTTCGGGGTGAGCAAGATCCCCGGGGTCGGCGTGGCCGAATGCGTCCTGGTCGTGGTGCTGCTCTGCCTCGCCTCGGCCTGGTGCGCCAATCGCCTCTACAAGGCCGAGGACACACCCCACGCGCCGGACGTGCTGCCGTAAAGGGGCGGACGACCACCCTGCCTTTATCCTTCGTCACCCTGAACTTGTTTCAGAGTCCAACCCTCCACCAAGGATATCCCTCGTGGTGCCCTGGATGCTGAAACAGGTTCAGCATGACGAAGCGTTTCAGGCGATGAACGTGAAGAAGCAGACGAAGAAGGCAGTGAAGCTCAATGCGAAAAGCTTCACGTCGCTGTCGTCGCGCAGCTGGCGTTGCTGGGCCACCGCGCGGCGGACATAGCGGCGGAACGGATGGCGGCGGGGGGCATAGCCCTCAAGGACGAGCTGGCGTTGCATGGCCAGCAGTTAACGACTTCTTAACTTTTGCCGCCAGCGCCGTGTTTGGTTAACCCCTGTCCGGCTGCGGGACAGCTATTGGTTACCGGGACACCGGCCCGGTGCTCGCCCGTATCATCAGCTTGTGCTCCAGCGTCACCCGCGGCTGCGGCGCCGTCCCGGAAAGGATCAGCTCGGCCGCGGCGGCGGCAAGCTCGTGCACCGGCTGGCGGATCGTGGTCAGCGGTGGCCACACCGCGCGCGCCAGGTCCGAATCGTCGAAGCCGGCGATCGACAGCTGGCCCGGCACGTCGATGTCGCTCTCATGCGCCACCGCGAGCGCGCCCGCCGCCATGTCGTCATTGCCGGCGAAGATCGCGGTCGGCCGGTCCTTGAGCGCCAGCAGCTCGCGCGCGGCGGCCGCGCCCGAGGCGAAGTCGTTCTCCGCCGCCACCACCAGCGCCGGATCGAAGGCGATGCCATGCGCCTCGAGCTCGGCCTTGTACCCCGCCAGGCGATCGGCCGACGAGGCGTGGCTCTCGAGGCCGCGGATCATCGCGATCCGGCGATGACCGAGCCCGATCAGGTGCGCGGTCATCTCGCGCGCGGCGGCGACGTCGTCCATCGCGGTCGACATGCCCGCGTCCTGGCGGATGCCCGGCGCGATCCGCGCATAGGGCAGCCCGCGCCGGTCGAGCTCGTCGAGCAGCGCCGTCGCCTCGGTTACCGGCGGCGAGAGGATCAGCCCGTCGAGATGCGTCTCGTCGATCAGCGCCAGCACGTTGGAGACCAGGTCCGGCGACTGGCTGTCGATCGGCTGGAGCAGCAGCCGGTAGCCCAGCTCGGTGCAGCGCTGCTGCGCGCCGGTCTGGACGTGATAGATGTAATAGGGGCTGGGATTGTCGTAGAGCAGCCCGACCTGGAACGACTTGCGCCCGGCCAGCGTGCGCGCCGCATGGCTTGGCCGGAAGTTGAGCCGTGCCACGACTTCCTCGACGCGGCGGCGCGTCTCTTCGCTGACATGCTTCTCGTTGTTGAGCACCCGGCTGACGGTCTTGAACGACACGCCTGCGATCTTCGAGACTTCCTTGATCGTCGGACGACTGGACACAAGTTTTCCCCGCCGGGAAGGGCCCCGGCCCGCACCAGCCTTATTTGACAGCGCTGGCAGAGCGCAAGCACAGATGCAGCCGATGGCCGCGCCCCCGCCCCTTCCAGCCGCCGAGTGGATCGCCGAACGGCTCCGCCCCGGCACACGCCGCCCCTTCGTGCTGGGCATCGCCGGCGCGCAGGGCAGCGGCAAGAGCACGATCGCCCGCGCGCTGGCCGAGCGCTTCGCCTGCCCGGTACTGTCGCTCGACGACCTCTATCTGGACGGCGCCGCGCGCCGACACCTTGCCGAGACCGTCCACCCGCTGCTGCGCACCCGCGGCGTGCCCGGCACGCATGACGTCGCCGCCGGCCTTGCCGCGATCGAGGCGCTGGCGCATGGCCCCGCCCTGCTTCCCCGCTTCGACAAGGCCCGCGACGAGCCCGGCGCGCCCGAGCAGGTCCCCGGTCCGGCCGGGATGCTGATCCTCGAAGGCTGGTGCCTCGGCGCCCGCCCGCAAGGCGAGGCGGAACTTGACGAGCCGGTCAACGATCTCGAGCGCACCCAAGACCCCGACGGACGCTGGCGCCGCTGGGTCAACGCCCGGCTCGCCGGCCCCTATCAGGCACTATGGGCGCGGATCGACCAGCTGGTGTTCCTGCAGGCGCCCGGCTTCGAGATCGTCGCCGACTGGCGGATCGAGCAGGAGCGCAAGGCCGGCGGCCCGATGAGCGATGCCGAAGTCCGCCGCTTCGTCCAATATTATGAGCGGCTGACCCGCCACATGCTGCGCCACGGCGGGGCGTGGGCGGACCTTACGCTACGGCTCGACGCCGACCGCAGGCCCGATTTCGTAACCTAGATCAATCCCAACATGAAATTTGCGTAATATCGGGACTCTTCCCTCAGAATCTGCGTGCGCGTGAATGTTTCCGTCTATATTGGAAGCGGAGCTAACCGTCCGGAATCGAATAGAAACCACGGAAACAAAGAAACTCGGGGGTGTAGTTTGGCGTCGCAACCTGTTCGCGTACACCGTTACACGACCGCCCAGATCGACGCCAAGGATCGCCACGAAGTGTGGCTGAGCCATTGGCCGGGCATGACGCCGCTCTACCATACCGAGCCGCTCGAGCAGTTCCGCATCTCCAGCAGCATCGCCCAGCTCGGCGAGATCGCGCTGGTGTTCACCGACATCTCGGCACAGCGCTGGCGCCGCGACAAGCGGCTGGTCGACATGGGCAACGACTCCATGGCGCTGACCGTCAACCTCGACGGCAAGGCGGCGGGCGTGGTCGGCAAGCAGGCACAGGACTGGGTGCAGATGCCCGGCTCGGCGGTCATCGTCGATCGCCAGCAGACCTCGATCCATGATTCCGCCGGCGGGCGCAGCATCTCGCTCAGCGTGCCGCGCCATCTGGCGATAGAGGCGGGGCTCGATGTCGCCAGCCTGCACGGCACGGTGCTCAATCCCGCCGAGATCGCGATGTTCACCTCGCACGCGATGCAGATACGCGAAGCCCTGCCCCGCTTCAGCGAGGAAGACGCGCCCAGGCTGGGCAAGTCGATGCTCGACGTGCTGGTGCTCGCGCTGAAGGGCGCCAGCCGCACCGAGGCGCCGGGCTTCCGCGAGGATCCCGCGACCCTGGTGCTGCGCGCACGGAACGAGGTCCAGGCGCATCTCGGTTCGCCCAGCCTGACCGTCAACAATCTCTGCCGCAAGCTGGGCGTGTCGCGCAGCACCCTGCACCGCTTGTTCGAAGCCGGCGGTGGCGTGCAGGCCTATATCCGCGACATGCGGCTGGAGGCCGCGCGCCAGGCACTGCTCAACCCCGAGAACCTCGAGCGGATCGGCGATCTCGCCGAGCGGCTCGGCTTCAGCGACGCCGCGCATCTGAGCCGGCTGTTCAAGGCGCGCTTCGGCGAAACCCCCAGCGATTGCCGTGCAAGGGCCGCGCTAACCCGTTGATGTCCCAAAGCGGGAGTTGTCCTCCCGTGCGACATCGGTCCAAATCGGTGAGACGGCTGTTCAACAGCAAAACCCCCATCTGGGACTAAGGGATTTCCCTATGTCTGCCGTGTGTCGCGTGGAGTCGGGGCGCACGGTCATTTGATTTCGGGGGCTTTTTCGAATGATCGATCGTGGCAATGGCGCGCGTGCGTCCAAGGCGGTTTCGGTGCGCGTGGGTCGTGAGGCGCTGCTCCGCAAGGCGCTGCTCGGCTCGACCGCGCTGATCGGCATCACGCTGGCAACGCCGGCGCTCGCCCAATCGACCAGCCCCGCCGGCGGCGGCACGATCTCGGGCTCGGGCACCTATACCGACGATACCGCGACCAATGGCGGCGTGATGGTGGACAACACCCAGAGCTCCGGCGTCACCATGACCGGCGTCACGATCGACAACACCACCGGCAACCCCAATGGCAGTGCCTACCGGCAGAACGCCGGGAGCGGCCAGAGCGCGGTCCTCTACACCGCGGGCGCCAACTCGCTGCGCAGCGACCAGAACGGCGCGGCGCTGTTCATGCAGGCCGGCGGCGGCAACCTGACCTGGGCGATCGGCCAGTTCGACACCAGCTCGACCACCGACCTGAACGCGACCTTCGGCGCCTATCTGGTCGCCACCGGCTTCATCAACGTCGTCGATTTCGGCACGGTCAGCAGCCTGCGCAACGTCACCGGCATCAGCGGCGACACCGGCATCTATGCGACATCCACCACCGCGACGGTGGACCTGTCGCTCAAGGCGCCGACGATCTCGGGCTTCGCCACCGGAATCAACGCCCTGTCCGCCACGGGCGCCAACGTCACCACCACGGGCGGCACGATTACCACGCTTGCCAACGGCACCGGCATCGCCGCTTCGGCCAGCAACGCCATCGCCGCCGTTAGCGTCACCTCGGGCTCCGCGATCACCACCAGCGGCACCGGCATCGGCATCAACGTCACGTCGAGCAACACGACCAACAGCGTCACGACCACGGCTGGCGGCACGATCAACGGCGGCAGCGTCGGCATCCAGATGAAGTCGGCGCAGTCCGGACAAACGAACACGGTGACGGTCGGCGCCGCGATCGGCAATTCGACCCGCCCGAGCGCGGGCGTCCTGTTCAACACCGCCGGCGCGATCGGTGGGCTCAACACCGTCTACGCGAATGCGGATATCCTGGCGGGCAATGGCAGCTACGCGATCGGATCGGGCTGGACCAACACCGACCTGGTGGTGAACGTCGCATCCGGCGTCACGGTATCGAGCCAGGGCAGCAGCGCGATCGGCGCCGGCCATGACGTCACCATCATCAACAACGGCACGATCAGCGCGACCGCCGCCGGCGGCACCGGCGTGCGCAATTCGCAGGGCCCCTCGACGGTCACCGTGACCAACAACGGCACGATGACCGCCGGCAGCGTCGTGGTCTGGGGCGCGGCGACGACCAACATCACCAATTCCGGCACCCTCACCGCGACGAACAATTCGGCGATCATCTCGGGCCGTGGCGGCACGATCACCAACAACGCCAGCGGCCACATCACCGGTGGCTCGGCCGCCAATGGCTGGGCGATCCGCTTCGACAGCAGCGCCTTCTCGCCGGGCCAGACGGTCAACAGCGACGGCCAGATCACCGGCGGCGGCGCCGGCGCGATCCGGATCGACGCGACCACCGCCTCGACGCTCAACCTCAACGCCACCTCGCAGACGACCGGCCTGATCAGTGTCCTCGGCAGCGGCGCGACCACCGTCAACCTCGCCGGCGCGCTTGTCGGCGACTATGATGGCAGCGGCTCCACCGGCGTGCAGAACTTCCGGCTCGGCGCGAACGGATCGATGCAGAGCGCGGATTTCGGCTCGGGCAACGACACCTTCACCTGGGCCGGCGGCGCCTTCAGCGGCACGATCGACGGCGGCACCGGCACGGACACCTTCGCGGTGGATGTCGGCTCGTCGACCAACAAGACGCTCGATCTCGTCACCGGCTTCGCCAACGTCACCAATTTCGATGCCTACAGCCTGGTCAGCGGCAACCTGACCCTGACCGGCAGCCGCAACGGCGGCGCGGGCTGGACCGTGGCGGGCGGCAACGCGACGACCTTCATCCTCAACGGCTCGCTGACCAATATCGCCGGTGTCGGCGTCACGCTGACCACGCCGGACCTGATGTTCGTCCAGTCGGGCGCGCAGCTGAGCGCGACCGGCGACGTCATCTATTCGAGCGGCAACGGCAACAACATCCAGAACAGCGGCACGATCACCTCGGGCACCGGCGCCTCCACGGCGATCGCGATCGGCAGCGGCACGGTCGATAACTATGGCACGATCACCTATGCCGCCGGCGGCTCGATCACGACGCAGGGCAACGGCATCCTTGCCAGCACCAACCAGCTGTCGCTCGGCAACCACACCGGCGCGAGCCTCTATGGCCGCTGGGACGGCGCCCGCGCCAACAACGGCGCCTATATCGTCAATGACGGCCTGATCCAGGGCGACCGCTTCGCCGGCGTCGAGATCAGCGGCACCAGCGTCGTCATCAACAACGCCACAGGCCGCATCTATGGCGCGACCGGCGAAGGCACGGGCCTGCTGATCAACAGCGGCGCGGTGCAGGTCACCAATGCCGGCCAGATCGTCGGCGCGGGCACCGCGGGCATCAACAATGTCGGCAGCGGCCTGCTGAGCGTCAGCAACTCGGGCACCATCGCCACCGGCACGCTCGACGGCTCGAACAACTATGTCCAGGGCGGCACCACCACGGCGATCCGCACCGGCACCGCCAACATCACCAATACGGGCACGATCCGGGGCGCATCGGGCGGCATCGCTGCCACCGGCGCGCTGACGCTGGTCAACATCGGCATGATCAACGGCGTCGGCGCCGGCACGCTGGCCCTCAATGCCGTCGATGTCGGCGGTGCCGCGAGTATCCTCAACGCCGGCGCGATCAGCGAAGGGACGAACTTCGCGATCAGCGCCACCGGCGGCGGCACGATCACCAACGCGGTGGGCGCCTCGCTCGGCGGCGGCAGCGATGCGACCAACGGCTATGCGGTGTTCCTGAACGGCGGCACGACCTTCAACAACTATGGCCAGGCGGGCAGCGGCACCGGCAGCACCGTGCTGACCGGCAGCACCGGCGGCACGATCAATCTGTTCGCCGGCTCGGCCAGCGGCCGGATCACCGGCGGTGCGGGCAACGACACGCTGGCGATCTACACCGGCCAGACCAACGCGAGCGCGGTCACGCAGGGCTATACCAACGCCGTGACCGGCTCGGCCGGCACCGTGACGCTGCAGAGCAGCGGCGCGCTGGCGGCGGCGACCTATGGCGCGATCGACCTGGGCGGCGGCAGCGACACGTTGCAGCTGCGCGGCACCGGCACCGGCGCAGATGCAGGCAGCTTCTCGCTCGCCACCTCGACCGGCGCCGAGACGATCACCAAGCTCGACAGCGGCACCTGGACGCTCACCGGCGCGGCAGTGGTGCCCGGGATCACCGTCAATTCCAATGGCGGCACCCTGCTATTCCAGGGCACCAGCGGCATCGGCACGATCAACGCGAACGGCGGAATCGTGCTCGCCAACGGCGCCGGCGCTTTCGGCAGCGCGGTCGTCCACCTGCTCACGTCGAACGTCCAGTTCGGCGCATCGGGCGTCTATTCGAACAACTTCGTGCTCGACGTTCCCGCAGTGCTGAACGGCCAGCCGGCGGTGTTCGAGAACCTGTTCGGCGGCAACGCCATCCTGAGCGGCAGCATCACCTCGGGCAGCGGCACCAACGCCGCCGGCCAGGCGATCGGCGCGTCGCAGGCGGTTACCTTCGCCGGCATCGGCGGCAGCCTGTTCAACCTGACCGGCACCGGCAACAGCTGGACCGGCATCACGACGATCGGTTCGGGCGTGACCGTGCGCGGCTCGACCAGCGCGATCTCGGGCGGCAGCATCACCAACAACGGCACGCTCACCTATGCCCAGTCGGGCGCCAGCTCGAGCGGCAAGGTGATCTCGGGCACCGGCGCGCTCCGGGTAGAGAGCGGCCAGGTCACGCTGACCGGATTCAACACCTATACCGGCGGCACCACGGTCGCCGGCGGCACCCTCCAGGTCGGCGATGGCGCCGCCAGCGGGCGCATCACCGGCGCGATCACCGTCGATTCGGGCGGCACGCTGATCTTCAACCGCACCGACAATTACGACTTCACCAGCGCGATCAGCGGCGCCGGCGACGTCCAGGCACTCGGCACCGTCTCGCTGAGCGGCGCGATCACCAACACCGGCAACCTCACCGTGGATTCGGCCACCGGCGGCCAGGTCACGCTGACCGGCGCGCGCAGCGGCGCGGCTGTCTCCGCCGTGACGCTGGCGGGCGTGGGCAACGTCCTGCGCGTCGGCCTCTCCGGCTCGGTCGCGGGCGGCCAGTATGTCGGCGTGCGCCTCGGCGGCACCAATGACGGCGTCGACAATTTCGGCGCGATCACCAACACCGGCACCGGCGGCGACAATGGCTATGGCGCCGCGATCGCCGTGGTCGCGACGAGCGGCACCAGCACGATCAACAATGGCTCGGCGAGCAACTCGACCGCGACGATCAGCGGCCAGAATGCCGGCATCAACCATGTCGCCTCGGGCGGCATCGTCGCCACCGGCGCGTTGAACGTGAACAATTACGGCCTGATCGCCGGCAATCTCTACAACGCGATCGAGAACCAGGGCGGCTCGGGCAACCTCTCGATCAACAACTATGCCACCGGCCGCATCGTCGGCCAGGGCAATGCCGGCGGCGGCAACGGCATCGGCATGGGCGGCACGGGCACGCTCGGCCTGGACAATGCCGGCCTGATCGTCGGCCGCTCGAACGGCATCGCGACCGGCGGCACCGTCAACATCACCAACCGCGGCACGATCGCCACCGGCACGCTCTCGGGCGGCACCACCGGCACGCTCACCGCCGGCGGCGGTACCGGCATCCAGGCCATGGGCGGCACGATCACCAACCAGGCCGGCGGTGTGATCCAGGGCTCGTTCCTGAACGGCAGCGGCGCCGACACCAACGCGATCTCCTCGTTCGCGGCGACCACCGTCAACAATTCCGGCCAGATCCTCGGCGCGGCGCTCGGCTCGACCTCGACCGTGCGCGCCAATGGCGTCTATATCGCTAGCGGCCTCGGCACGGTGACCAACAATGCCACCGGCCTGATCACCGGCAGCTGGGACGGCGTCTATCTCGCCAGCGGCGGCTCGGTGACCAACACGGGCACGATCTCGGGCTATAGCGTCAACGGCATCGAAGGCGCCGGCACCGTCACCAACAATGCCGGTGGCCGTATCTTCGGCGGCGGCGTGGGCGTGAAGCTGGCCGCAGGCGGCACGGTGAACAACAGCGGCCTGATCGCCGCCGCAACCTATGACTCGCTGGCCAACACCTATACCGCGAGCACCGGCATCGGCGTGTCGCTCATCTCGGGCACGGTGATCAACCAGTATACCGGCACGATCACCGGCGCGACCGGCGTCAGCGCGACTGGCACGCTGAACTTCAACAACAGCGGCGGCACGATCATCGCGTCGACCAATGCCGGCCTGAACGTCGCGGGCACCAGCAACCAGCTCTTCAACTCCGGCACGCTCACCGGCGGCAGCAACGCCACCCAGGGCTATGGCGTGCGCTTCACCAGCACCTCGACCGGCAGCCTCAACAACCAGACCAACGGCCTGATCAGCGGCGGCACCGGCGGTTTCCTGGCGGGCGCCGCCACCGGCGTGAGCGTCGACAATGGCGGCGCCATCGTCGGCCTCGACAGCGGCAGCCGCGGCATCTACTTCTCGAACGGCAGCGCCATCGTCACCAACCAGGCGGACGGCGTGATCGTCGGCCAGGGCTGGGGCATCTCGGTCTCCGGTACCGCGAACATCAACAATAGCGGCTTCATCGGCTCGGGCACGCTGTCGGGCGGCACCACCGGCACCTTCACGGTGAACGGCACCGGCAACGGCGTGGTCTTCAACGGCGGCTATTTCAGCAACAACGTCACCGGCACCGTCACCGGCGGCAATTACGGTGTCGCTTCGGGCGGCACCACCGCGGCGAACATCGCCAACGCCGGCACGATCACCGGCGGCACCTATGCGATCTATCTGACCGGCAACAACGCCGACACGGTCAGCCTCTACGCCGGCTCGACCACCAATGGCGCGATCGCGCTCGGCAACGGCGACGACACGCTCAACTGGTATGGCGGCAGCTTCACCAGCATCAATGGCGAGGGCGGCAACGACCGCTTCGCCGCGACCGTCTCCGCCCCGGCGACGCTCGACCTCTCCACCCTCACCGGCTTCGAACAGCACAGCCTGAACGGCGGCGGCACGCTCACCCTGACCGGCACCCAGGCACCGACCGAAGGCGGCTGGAGCGTGAGTGGCAGCAATCTCGTGCTCGGCGGCACCGCGAAGCTCGAGATGACCGGCACGGGGGTGACGCTCGTCAACGCCGACGCAAGCCTGGCCGTCAACGCCGGCGGCCAGCTGATCGCTCATGACGCCTATGCCGTCGCCTCGTACACCGGCGGCGGCGTGACCAATGCCGGCCTCATCAAGTCGACCGGCAGCGGCTTTGACGGCGTGATCACCAATGGCGGCACCGTCGACAACCAGGCCGGCGGCCGGATCATCGCGGCGGGCAACGGCGTCACGCTGCAGGCCGCGGGCACCACGCTCACCAATGCCGGTGTCATCGCCGGCCAGGCCAATGGCGTGATGGGCAGCGACGACTATCAGACGCTGACCAACACCGGCGTCATCGTCGCGGGCACCGCCGGCGACAACGCCACCGCATATTGGCAGACCAATGCCAACCTCAGCACCGGCGACAGCGTCCGCTTCACTGCGGGCGGCTCGGTCACCAACGTCGGTGGCTATGTCAACGGCAACACCACCGGCATCATCGTGGGCGGCGCCAATGGCGTGACCATCTCGGGCGGCGCGGCCACGATCGAGAACTCGGGCACGCTCCAGGGCAATAGCGGCTACGGCATCTCGATCGACACCGCCGGCGGCGTGACCTCGACGATCACCAACCATAATGGCGGCGCGCTCGTCGGCGGCACCGGCTCCGCGCTGCTCTCGGGCGACGGTACGGTCAACATGACCAACGAGTACGGCTCGTACATGTACGGCAGCATCGTCTCGACCGGCAACGGCACCCGCAACATCGATCTGTCGGGCGTGGTCTATGGCGACTATGACGCCTCGTCGGGCGCGGGCGTCGACAATGTCATCTTCCGCGGCGGCTCGATCTACAACGCCAACCTTGGCGACGGCGACGACAGCTTCACCTATTTCGGCGGCACCATCAGCGGCATGGTCGACGGCGGCGCGGGCAATGACTGGCTGTACGCCGACTTCGGCGACGCCGGAGAGAGCGTCTCGGTCAGTCTGGCCAACTTCATCGGCTTCGAGAATCTTGGCCTCGTCTCGGGCGACATGACCCTGACCGGCCCGAGCGCCAATCCGGGCCAGTCGATCAGCGCCGGCGTCCGCGGCATGCCCTCGGGCACCATCACCTTCGACGGCACCAGCGACCTGACCGGCGACATCTGGGTCAATGGAGGCACGATCCGCGCGGCGACCGCGGGCGCCTTCGGCACCGGCACGATCCACATGGTCGATCCGACCGCGGTGTTCGGCATGACCGGCACCTATGCCAACAATATCGACCTGCAGGCGGTGGACACGGTCAACGATCCGGCCGTGCTGCGTGCCGAGACCGGCGTCACCGCGACGCTGACCGGCGCGATCACCGAGAGCCTGGCCGGCCAGAACCTGGTCTTCCAGGGCAGCATGGGCTCGGGCTTCGTCCTCACCAACGCCGCGAACGACTGGACCGGCACCACCACCATCTCGGCTGGCGCCTCGCTCACCGGCACGTCCGACACGATCTCGGGCGGCGATATCGTAAACAACGGCCTGCTGACCTACAATCAGGCCGCCAACGGCACGGTCTGGCAGGACATCACCGGCACCGGCAACTTCGTGAAGACCGGCACCGGCGACCTGACGCTCGCCGGCACCAACAACTGGACCGGCACCACCACCGTCAGCGGCGGCACGCTGATCGGCACCACCGACAGCATCTCGGGCAGCAGCGTCACCATGTCGGGCGGCTCGCTCTACTTCCAGCAGGCGAACAGCGGCACCTTCGCGGCCAATATCTCGGGCAGCGACGGCGGCGTCTTCGTGAAGGGCCTGGCGGCGGGCAACACGCTCACCTTCTCGGGCAACACCAACTATGTGGGCAGCTTCACCGTCGTCGATGGCTCGGCGATCGCCTTCACCGGCTCCGTGAACAGCGGCGCCGGGGTCAGCGTCGCCCTTGCCGGCGCTGGCAGCAGCTTGACCAATTCGGGCACGATCACCGGCGTGCGCGCGATCGACGCGATGGCTGCGGGCACCAGCGTGACCAACCTCGCCGGCGGCACGATCGACGGCACGTCGGACAGCGCCGCGGTGTTCTGGAACGGCGGCACGCTCAGCAACGCCGGCACGCTCACTGCCTCGGGCAGCCTCGCCACGGTCTACATGGCGGGCGCGACGGGCAGCGTCACCAATGCCGCCGGCGGCAGCATCACCAGCACCGCGAGCACCGGCCTCAACATCTACACCGCCAGCTTCACGCTGGACAATGCCGGCCAGATCAGCGGCTTGACCGGCGTCTATGTCGGCACCGGCACCAGCGGCACGCTCACCAACCAGGCGAGCGGCACGATCACCGGCACCACCTATGGCATCCAGACCAACAGCGCGGGCCTGACGATCGACAATTATGGCTCGATCTCGGGCGGTTCGGCGACGAGCGCCTCAGCGGTCCGCGCAGCCGGCGCCAACGTCACCGTCATCAACGAAGCCGGCGCGACGATGAGCGGCTGGCGCGGCATCGTGACCACCGGCGCCGGCGCCACCGTCACCAACTATGGCACCGTCACCGGCATCGCCGACAACGCGCTGAGCCTCGATGGCGGCGGCACCGGCACCAACGCGCTGGGCGGCATCCTCAACGCCACCGCCCCCGGCGGCTGGGGCATCTTCGTCAACAACACCGGCACCGCGATCAACAACGGCACGATCAACGCCGATATCGGCATCGCCTTCGCCGGCAACGGCACCCACACCGCCACCAACACCGCCACGATCAACGGCATCAGCGCCGGCGTCGCGACCTGGACCGGTGCTTCGGCGGCGAGCCTGGTCAACAGCGGCACGATCGCGGCGACCACCGGCGCGGGCGTCAACTATGTCTCGGGCGGCTCGGTCACCAATTCGGGCACGATCACTGGCGGCACCGCCGGCTATGGCATTGCCACCACCGGCGCGACCACGATCACCAACCAGTCGGGCGGCAAGATCGAGGGCGGCCTCGGCGCGCTCTACCTGGACGGCGCCGCGGCGATCACCGTAAACCTCGATGCCGGCTCGACCACGATCGGCGCGATCGGCTCGGTCGGCACCGGCGATCGCATCGTCAACATCAGCGGCACGCTGACCGGCAACTATGTCGGCGGCGACGGCGCCGATGCCCTCACCCTCGATACCGGCGCAGTCTTCAACGGCACGCTCAGCGGCGGCGCGGGCAATGACACGCTGGCACTAGTCGGCACCGGTTCGGGCACGCTCGGCGCCGTCACCGGCTTCGAAAGCGCTACCAAGTCGGGCACCGGCACCTGGACGCTGGGCGGCGCCAACGACGTCGCCAGCTGGACCGTCACCGGCGGCACCCTGGCCACTGGCGGCGCGATCGACAACGCCGCCTCGGTCAACCTGGCGGCCGGCGGTACGCTGCAGCTTACCGCCGACGAAGGCATCGGCACGCTCTCGGGCACGGGCACCGTCTCGCTGGGCAGCCACACGCTCGGCCTGCTGGCCGGCACCAGCAGCTTCGCCGGCGCCCTGACCGGTACCGGCAACCTGCTGATCGACGGCGCGAACCTGACCTTCGGCGGCACCGCCGGCTATACCGGCGTCACCCAGGTCAACTCGGGCAGCCTCACCCTGGCAGCCGGCGCGAGCTTCGATCCGGCCTCGACGCTGATCGTCGGCACCGCCGGCACGCTCGATCTGTCCACCATCGGCATGACGGTGTCGCAGGCGACGCTGAACGGTACGCTGAACGGCGCCGGCACGCTCACCGCCACCACGATCGCGCTGAACGGCGCGACCGTGAACGGCAACCTGTCGGGCGCGGTAGGCAACACCGGCGGCGTCTCGCTGCTGAACGGCACCATCAGCGGCGGCAATGTCTCGGTCACCGCAGGCACGCTGCGCCTCGGCGCCGCCAACCGCATCGCCGACACCGCCGAGCTCGGCGTGGCCCAGGGCGCAACCTTCGACCTGCAGGGCTATAACGAGACTGTCGCCGTCGCCGGCATCGCCGGCACGCTGGCGGGCACCGGCACCCTCACCGCCAGCCAGTACAAGCTGAGCGGCGCGACGGTGAACGCCAATCTCGGCGCGGGCACGCTGGTCAACCTGGCCGCCATCTCGACGCTCAACGGCACGCTGGCCGGCGACGCCGTGGTCCAGGCTGGCACGCTCAGCCTCGGCGCCTCGGATCGCATCGCCAATGGCGCCACGGTCTCGGTCGCTTCGCTCGCCACGCTCAACATCGGCGGCTTCAACGATACCATCGGTACGCTGGAGCTGGCCGGAACGCTGAACGGCAACGGCACCCTCACCGCCAGCCAGTACAAGCTGAGCGCCGCAACGGTGAACGCCAACCTCGGCGCGGGCACGCTGTTCAACCTGGCCGATACCTCGACGCTCAACGGCATGCTGGCCGGCGACGCCGTGGTCCAGGCGGGCACGCTGAGCCTCGGCGCGGCGGATCGCATCGGCAACGCCAGCACGGTCGCGGTCGCATCGGGCGCCACCTTCAACATCGGCGCCTTCAACGATACCATCGGCACGCTGGCGCTGAGCGGCACCCTGGCCGGCACCGGCACGCTCACCGCGAGCCAGTACCTGCTCAGCAATAACGCCGTAGTGAACGCGAACCTTGGCGCGGGCACCCTGTCGAACCTCGGCGGCACCTCGGTGCTGAACGGCACGACGGCGAGCAACGTCTCGGTCCAGGCCGGCACGCTGCGCCTCGGCGCAGCCAATCGTATCGTTGATACGGCAACGGTGGCGGTGTCCTCGAACGCCATTTTCGACCTTGGCGCGAACAATGAAACGGTCGGATTGCTGGCACTTGGCGGCACCCTGTCGGGCACCGGCACGCTTACCGCGGCCGAGTATCAGCTCAGCACCGCCACGGTGAACGCCAACATCGGCGCCGGAAACGTCTACAACCTTGCCGGTACTTCGACGCTGAACGGAACGGTCGGTGCAGGCACGGTCGTCGTACAGGGCGGCACCCTGCGCCTCGGCGCAAGCGAGCGTGTCGCCAACAATGCCACCCTCGGCGTCTCTTCGGGTGCAGTGTTCGACCTGGCGGGCTATACCGAGACCGTCGGCGGCCTGGCCGGCACCGGCACGCTGGCGCTCGGCGCCGGCAAGCTGGTCCTGTCGAACACCTCCGAGCAGAGCTTCGGCGGCGCGATCACCGGCACCGGCTCGATCGACAAGCAGGGCCTTGGCCGCCTCAATCTGGCG